>CAZUZW010000085.1:0-8089 GCA_964624855.1 uncultured Vicinamibacteraceae bacterium | reverse complement strand
CTTGGTCAGTATCGTAGAAAATGGCAATTTGATTTTGCGACTGCACAATTCGTCGATACCCGCGAAAGTCCGGAATCGTCGAGCTCATACATCGCTCACCATGCCCTCGATCCTCTGGGTGATTGGACCGGCTCACCACACCACCACCGCCACCAGGAAGAGCGTTCCTCGACGTGATGTAGAAGGGGGGGGTGATATCACGATCTTCCCATGGTACGGGGTTGTACTCGCCGCCTCGACACGCCGGCAGGTCATTCTCACACACTTCGGTAGCGCGTTTCAGATTGAGCGAGAAGTCGAGCAGAGCAGCGTGTTCTTCCTTCGCGCGAGGTGCCAACTCCGGCAGCTGGCCATTCGGCGGGTCCACGATCATCGACGTGCGTTGCCCCAGACGAAGATGAGATATGTAAATCTCCGCGTTATACGCACCGCCGACGTCCTGCTCCGCTGTTCCGCCGCCATTAGTTTCTCGCCGCTCCCGAGTCGCGTCACGTGCAATTATCTCTGCCCTGCGTCTATCTAGGTCTGCACGCTCATCATCGGTAAAGAATTCCCTGTCGCGAAAGCTTGACGGTCGTTGTAAAGGCACCTCGGCATCACGCGTCCAAATACCCTCAAGATCCGGATCTCCCCACGAGGTTGTGGGAGCCGGCCCTGCGGCGCTCTCCTCACTCTGAGCATCCACGTGCTGGACAACATTAGGCAACTGCAGTACGCCTACAAATCCCACAAGCACAATGATCCCAGCGAGATATATCTTAGACATCATCGACCTCCTTGGTTACGTCTCGGTCTCACCCTGATTTTTCCTCATCCACTCGCTTAAGAAAGTCCAATCGCTCGACTGCTGGCCGGCACATGCACCTGAACCGTTGAGGCCCATGAACACCGGACGTCATGGTGCCACACGCCGCATCGGCAGGCAAGCAGAGAAGTGACGCCTGAACTTTAGTACAGCTGTTGGGTCTTTCCAATACTACCTAGCCTATTTCAGCACCGAATAATCTGATGCACTCAAAAAGAAGGCTTCGATATCAATCGGCACGGGATACTTCGCCAGAAGCTCTTTCCACTCCGGGTCCGCAAGAAAATTACCAAACACTTCATCGCGATGGGCACGATTGCGATAGGCCATCATCCACACCAAGGTGTTTGGGTTGTCTAATCTCTGCCAAGCCCCGATAAATTTAGCGCCATGTTTCTTGAAGAGTTCAACCTCGCCCTCACGGAAGCGTCTGTGCAGATTATCAATACCGCCCGCGCCGTCCTCTTCAGGTGCGGCCGTATACATGCGAATTTCAAAGCAGCTTGAGTCAGATGCCACATTGCCTGAGAGATTGGCGCCTAATTCGCCAGATGGCCCACATGGCTCCGGGGCATCGTCCTGTGCACTCGCAACTCCACTGAAGCTTAAGCTAATAATGACGGCAACCAGTATTCGTAGCATTTAAGTTCGCTCCTATTCTTTATTCTCACGTCTTAATTGGAATGTAAGCTTAATACCTTTCACCCACACAATCGAACAAATCGACCAGTTGCTGGGAAGTCTCCGCGAATAACAGACTTACGAGTAGGTTGGCGAATTTCGGCCCGTACGATCGGCTCAAGCGAGTCTGGCTCTCGCTTCCTGCAACATCGAGATTAGAGCAGCTCTGACTTCGTCGGATGTAGCGACTGCCTGACCAAATGCTAAACGGACCGGTCGCCGACCTTCCGGAGTCCCAACAGACATTTCAAAACCGTACCGATCCACTCCAGTCATACTAGCAGTAGTGATATTCGTCGCCTGTGAAAATGCCTTGCAGTAAAGCAGTAGCGCCTCAGAATGGTCCTGATTCATATGCTCGATAACGCCGGCAGCACTACTTGCAAGCGGATCTGCTTCAGCAGCGTACCAGTCGGCCGCTTCAACCCAAGACATCCGTCCGTAGCCACCGATATAGCGGATTGACTCCACCTCCAACCGCCAGAACGCAAAGTCTCGAAAGTCAGCGTAGTAGCTAGCGTTCTGGTGTGTAGTTAAAAACGACGTCCGCGCACTCGCCCCATCTCCTTCAACCTGCCTGCACAGACCAAGCAACGTGACCCGGCCATTCGCCAACGGATCGTCAGCACCGCCTTCGGCAACCAAAAGAGACGCACGCGGGTCCTGCTGCAAGTTTCGAGTATGCTCCGCCATCGTACTAACCAGAAATACCGGGGTCCCGTTATCGAACGCCACCGTCACAAACGAACCATACGGGTAGCCGGCTGGGTCCGCAGCCAGTGTGCACAATGTGCCAGTTGTTAGCTGGGACACTAACGTCCGCGCTCGTTCAGCATGCGTCGGGGTAGGAATATTCACATCGTACAACGGTTCTGGGGCTTCTCCGGATGGTCTGGCGTGGGCATCATTTGTCATTGACAGGCCTTCCTAACGTTCATAGTTATCCTCACATGGGATCCTTGTGGCTTCGACATCGGATGAACATGGCAGACGTCCAATGCATGACGACTTCGCCATCTTGGTTCCGCGTTTCTACCTGCGAACGAACGATGCCGCGTTCAGGGCGAGACCTGGAGCGTCTCGCTTCAAGAACCGTGGCTGTCACAGTCAATTGGTCACCTGGACGTACCGGCCTCAACCAGCGAAGCTCATCAATGCCTGGTGAGCCTTCGCTTGAGACCTCAGACAGGTAGCAGTCGACAATCAAACGCATGGTCATACAGGCGGTATGCCAACCACTTGCGGCCAGACCTCCGAACGCCGATTCTTCTGCCCGTTCCTTATCAAGATGGAACGGCTGGGGATCAAATTGTCGAGCAAACGCAACAATTTCCTCCTCATCGACCACTACCGAACCGAGATCCTGAACGGTGCCCGTTACATAATCTTCGAACCATCGCTCTTGCGACATAACTACACCTTAGTACATATTCAAGAAACTTATCCAGAGGCAGCGATAAGTGGCACCTGCCCAGTCATGGTTCATGACTGGGTGATCTACGCATCAAAACAAGCTACAGTCATCCTGTAATGCGACCGCGACGACTTGCGATAATCATGGTCATCCCGATATTACTGGGCATGACATTGCAACGGTCAGAACCACGCGCAATCATGGCACGCATGGTCGATCCTGCAGCCAACTTTATCTGGAGAAGTGTTTCCATTACTGTGACTACTGAAGGAATTGAGGAAACAGTTCCGCAGAACGAGCACGAGTGGAACGAAGTTCGAAAAGCCGCCGACCGTCTGGCAGAGGGCGGCCGGCTCCTCAAAACGGACCCGAGGCGAAAGGACGATAGCGAATGGCTGAAATGGTCTCAAGCCATTATCGATTCCGCTACGTTAACCCGTGAGGCCGTCCAGTCAAAGAATGCTGATGGGATCCTTGAAGCCGGCGATGCGATTTACAACACCTGTGTTGGCTGTCACGGCGGCTATTGGCGAATGTCCTCGCCGTGACCGACACCTGTATGCATATCTGACAAGCTTCCGGGCACCAACGAAAATACCGACAATCACCCTACCTCTAGGTCCACTCCCATACCTTCGCCTTTGAACTTCCGTCCGCCTCCACATCGTATTCAAAGACTGCGGCCATACCGTTCAGCTTGGCAAACTTCTCAGACTTTGTCTGAAAGTGGAAAGCTCCACGGTAGTGTGTGGCGCTCCCCGGGCCACCCGACTGGTCTGAAGCGCGACCAAGTAAATGCACCACGTCACCATCGGCGGTCGTCAAGACGCCCTGCCCTTGACCAAAGATGGATCCGTCCGCACGGGTCGTGGATTTGTACGTCCATATCGAGGTATGTTCAACTCCCTGAATGCTACCGGCAGCTTGCAGCGATACCTTAAGAACAACTCCACCTTCTTCTGGCGGCAACACCTCGATGCTTGTCACCTGTCCCGTTTCTTCGTACAGCAAATCACCTAACATGGATTTCCCCCTGACGGCTTTCGGTTAAAAGGGGCATATCTTATCCAGATTGTCGCTTAGAAGAAAGAACGGACGGTTACCCTTGGCAAACAATGCCTCGAGCAAGGTCAAGGACCGAGCAACTGAGTTGCACCAGTAACATAGAACGCTACGACGGGAATTTCTCCAAGTGTGATCCCAAGTAAAAACTTGCCTTTGTGCATTCGTAGTGCACCAGCCACATAGCAGATAGCATCCGTCGGAACGAACGGAAACATCGCCCACCCAACGACCACCCAGAAACCCTTTAATCGCAGTTGCTCTTCGAGCCATCGCACGCGAGTAGCATGTTTCCGCTCGAACACTTCTTTCAAGCCAAGGAATTCAAAAAAGTAGTAAATAAGGAGCGCTGAGAGAGATATCCCGCCAAGGGAAACCGCGAACACCATCCAATAACGTCCTGGAAAAAGGAGCGTCCCGACAATAATCAAGACGGTACTTGGTACCATTGTCACTGGACGCACAACACTTAACAACGCATACGCGACAATCGCAAACGACTCCGTCGACTTCAGGGCCAGCACGAGTTTCTCGGGCTCGAGGAGTTCTGGTCGAACCATGAATAGCGAACCCAATCCCACGGTCACCGCAAACCAAAACCCGAGCGCGATTCGCCGACTGGTAGTCATTAGTTGAGTTCAACTGGGAACTTTGGTATCACTGACCCACTCACCAAGTGGAACACACCGCGTCAATTTCGTCGCATCCACATACTCTTTCAAACAAGTCATTTTACACAGCAAGCGACAACACCCTTTACGGCGATCGTCATACGCAAAGGCCTTCTTGACCACGGACAGATTCCATCAAATTCAACCCGCCAACTGCATTACTCTTGAAGTCGGTCACACTTCCATGTCTTTTACAATCAAACGGTGGCACAATGCTACTAGCTGGAGGCAATCATTCGACGACATATCGTGATCGGATTAGTCGGCGCTACAATCGTGGCTGGCTGCATGCTAACGTCCACCCCGGCGCACGCGCAGCCTTCAATCGCTGGCGCGGACACGACGAAGGCACCCACCTTCAACGAAGACGTCGCGACAATTTTGTATAACAACTGCGCCAGCTGTCATCGTGCCGGTCAGATGGCACCGATGTCCCTAGCATCCTACAAAGAAGTACGCCCGTGGGCCCGCGCTATCAAGGGGAAGGTCTTAACTCGCGAGATGCCGCCCTGGTTCGCCGATACGCGCTATGGCAACTTTCTCAACGAACTATTACTGACACAGGATCAGATCGACACCATCGTGGCCTGGGCCGATGCCGGCGCACCAGAGGGCGCCGGCAAAGCACCCACGTTTCCAACCTTTACCGAAGGATGGATGCATCCATCCGGCGCTGATCCGGACTTCGTCATCGAGATGCCAATCGAGTATCAGATCCCGGCCCAAGGGCAGAACGAGAACTTCAGTATCTACCAGGAAAATCCATTCGACGAGGTGGTTAACCTCCAAGCGATCCAACTCATGCCGAGTAATCCCCGCGCCACGCACCACTCGAGTCTTGGAGCGCGTGGCCTGCCAGCGGGCACTCGACTGGGTCGAGGTCTGGCGTTCCCCGGAGGGCCTATCATCGACAACGTCCCGGTGTCGATCGACGCGGGTAACTCCTTCGACAACTCCGGCGACCGTAGCGAAGACGAGGCGGTCGAATCCGAGGACGCACGCCGCGCCCAACGCGAACGAGAGGCGTTTGACGTTCAGGGCACTGAAACCTTTGTCTTTTACGTCCCTGGTGGTGGCTTCAAACAGTGGCCGACCGGCATCGGCAAACGGATCGGTTCGGACGACTACATCAATTGGGCTTTGCACTACAACAGCACCGGAGTGCCAGAGACCGACCGCCAGCGTGCTGGATTATGGCTCCACGAACGACCAATGACCAACGAAGTGCTATCGCGTCGCATTGGCCAGACACATATCGCGGAAGGCACGGAACTAGTCGCGTCAAACCATGACAACAATGGTCGTCCGCGAATCCCGGTCATCCCAGCGGGCGATCCCGACTGGGCGATCACCGGGATCACGGCGTTCCAGGACGACGTCACGCTCTATATTCTGTGGCCTCATATGCATCTCCGCGGTAAGGACATGACCTTCGTCGTCACCTATCCGGACGGCCGGGAGGAAGTCATCCTGCACGTTCCCAACTACGACTTTAACTGGCAGTTACCGTACGAGCTCGACGCACCACTCAGAATCCCGGCGGGCAGCACCATGAAGACGATCGGCCATTTCGACAATTCGATCCAAAATCGTTACAACCCTGCACCGGACAAAGAAGTCTATTGGGACGAACAGAGTTGGGACGAAATGTTCAACGGAAGGGTCGACTACACAGTGGACAAGTTTGACCAGCAGCTGGAAAACTCAGACACCAATCACTGATCCCGAGTTCGACAAGCCACGGCCCTACCTCGCGGCCACCTCGGAGACACAGGACATAGTCGCCATGCTGCAGTTCCCTTCGAGACAACAGTATTCATACAGGTTGTCAGAAGTCCTCATCCAGCGAACCGCAGGGCGTGTCAACGGGCTCGACCTTGTCGTCGAAACACCCACGGCGGCAGGGGTGATTGTTGACTCCAAAGACCGATCTTCTTTGCGCGTGCCTCCGCTTCAGCACGAGCTAACACCACATCATCGGAATACCGCGTGTAGTGCCACGCCAAGCCTTCCGACACCAGCGCTACACTTAGATCAACCCCATCGATTTGTACACGGCCGACGAATCGACCGTAGCGGTCAACATCGTGTACGGTCACAGTAACCTGTCGATCCGAGACACGCGATGAGATGAACGCACGTGCCTGAACTCCAAACGCCTGATCCATTTCTGGTGTGTCGATACCGTCCAGTCTGATACGGGTCGTATCTCCGTCATGCACAACGGTAATCGTGTCACCATCCGCCACGCGGCTAACAGGCGCCGTGAACGTCTGTCCAATTTGCGCAAACGCTGCTCCTTGGTAAAAGAGAGCGAGCAGCAGAACAAACGTCGAAAAACGGGCCATTGTCACCGGTCTCATCGTGTAGTTGTCGATTCTAAGCTACCTCTCGATCTTTTTTTCAACGGTTATACTTACGAAAATATTTTTAGACTTGGGAATAACCGGTCGATCTCGCCAGGAGACACAGATGAAAATCAATTACCGTGCTATCTCGATTGCCACCATATTCTTCTCGCTAGGAGCTTTCTCCACCTACGCGCAAACGACCGAACCATCCGGTCCACATACGTCTAATGAATGGCAAATTTGGGCCTATTCAACAGCTGCACCATCATTCATTGCTGCCGGCGCGACAATCATGGACGGAGCCAGCAATGTTCTCCGAGAGGGCAATAACGGCTGGACATGCCTACCCGCAAATCCCCGCGGAATGGCTAACCCCGAGAACGGATGGAACGACGCCCACGAAGCGATGCCCTTGTGCGCTGACGAGGAGGGTTTCAAATGGGTGGGAGCCTATCTGGGTGGCGAAACACCACAGCTGGACCGCGACGTCTTCATCTGGATGCTTCACGGCGACATGGGCGAAGACAATACCACGCCACTGGTCATGAACCAATCTGACGCGCAGGACCCGACAAACTGGATCGTATCCGGTCCGCACCTCATGCTTATGCCGAAGGACCCCTCGACTCTCGACGGATTCACCAGTGACTTTATGACGGGTGCGCCGTATGCGATGTTTCGAGGCACCGATTACGTCCACCTGATGATTCCCATGGAGGATTACTACCGCTACCAACAGTAAGGCGAACAAAGGCGCCTCATCATTAAGTCGCCTGTTCGAATTGGGAATATTGTTACATCGAAGCCTTTTGACAACGGCAGCTTGCCTGACGGTAGCAGGGACGCTGGTACCGGTGTCCGCTCTCGCGCAAGCGGATGACACGTCGATACAGCGCTCTGGACGCGTTACAGTCGACGTGTTCACGAACGTGACCAACGAACCGACTGACGCATGGATCGGAAGGGGTATCGCCGCGTCACTTGCCGCTGACCTCAACGCGATAGCACGCGATCTTGAAACCACAACGGACTGGCACGTCCGCGGTGCGTATCAACGGCTCGGAACACAAATTCGGATCACAGCCGAACTCGAGAACCGGGCCTT
>CAZUZW010000084.1:0-8907 GCA_964624855.1 uncultured Vicinamibacteraceae bacterium | reverse complement strand
ACCACGCGTTCCTGTCCCGCGAACACCTCGACGGAGACGGTGACTGGAAGAACTCCCTCGACGATAACCGTCACGTACGTGTCTCCTGGCAGTACGCGAATCGCGACAACACCGGCGGCGTCCGTTCGCGCCGTGATTTTGCTCACCACGACTTCCGCGTCCTCGACAGCCTGATTGCCCGCGAACACCTGGACACGAACCTGACCACGATCCTGCCCGGCGATTACGCTGACCATACTGACCGTGAGCACAAAGATGGCAGCGATGCCTTTTAATGAGGAAGGATTTCGCATGTTAAACACAAAGATTACTCATAAAATGACGCGACACACACTAGGCTAATGTTCGATCTCTGGGGTAAGGATACCGTCCGCAGAGGTCGGAAACTGGTAGTCTGGGCGGTCTAAGCTTAGACTTGGATAGGCGTGGAGGAAGTAATGGTTGAAGCGTTATTAGTTCTCGTGGTTATCCTCGTCGGGCTCCTGCTGGTATTGCAATACCGCAACGCCAACCAGAGAACCCAGTCGGATGACGCGCAACTCAAAGAGCTCAGAGATCAGGAGACCGCGCTGCGCGACGCAGTAACGTCACTGCAGACCCACCTCGAGGTCTATCAGAAGGAAGTAAAAGGCCTCCACACGGATGGCGCTAAACGAGAGGGTGCCATCTCGACACAATTGACAGAACTCACGCGCCAACATCAGGAACTTCAGACCCAGACTAACAGCCTCGTCTCGGCCCTCAAGCACTCAGGCACACGGGGAACGTGGGGCGAGATTCAATTAAAGCGGATCGTGGAACTCGCGGGCATGCGGCCTTATTGTGATTTCGAAGAACAGGTACACGCGAGTGGTGGCGGGCACGACCACGCAACCCGACCCGACCTGGTCGTGCGCCTGCCGGGCGGGACCAGTATCGCCGTGGATGCCAAAGCACCAGGTGACGCTTTCTTTAAGGCGAGTGAGACCGATGACTCTCTCGAGGCCAGTCGACTGCTAGACCAATTTGCCGCCAATGTGGCTGACCACGTGAAGGCCCTCAGCGTAAAGGCCTATTGGGATCGCATCCAACCGGCACCAGAGTTCGTGGTCATGTTCCTGCCAGTCGAGCCCATGCTCGCGGCGGCGGCAACCAAAAAGCCGCGGCTACTCGAGGACGCCTTCGAGCATAAGGTAATTCTCACAACACCGACATCCCTGATCGCTGTGCTCCGTGCCGCCGCCTTCGGTTGGCGCCAGGAGAAACTTGCCGAGGACGCACAGCAGGTCGCGCGACTCTCGGAGGAAATGGTGCACCGCGTGCTCACGATGTGGAACCATTTCGAGAAAGTAGGTCGTGGTCTCACGAGCGCCGTCGATGCCTTCAATAAGACGGTGGGCTCATTCGAAGACCGCGTACGCCCCAGTGCAAAACGCCTTGAGGAACACGTGGGCAACGTGAAGGACGTGAAGGAGATTGAACCCATTGTTAAGAGTCCCCGGGCGCTTTCGGCGGCATCCACGGCGGGTGAGGACAGTGAGCAGTAGCCAGCTCACCTGATGGCATCGGCGACTGAACCCAGTCAGATATCGACCAAGCCAAATTAAGGACGACCTGGCTTCATGCTGGGCAGTAGATCAAAAGGCGGAGGACACGGGTTGTTACTGTGGGTGCGCGTCGTGCCATTCAAGGGCACGCCGTTGGGCGGCGACGATCTGGACACGGGACATACCCTGTGCAACACCGTCTCGATTCGTGACCGCATCATCACGAGTACTACCAGTGCCTCTGGAAGCGGCAAGGTTAAACCACATGTGCGCGGTCTCGTTATTCTGCCGAACACCTCGACCATCGCGGTACCGCAGCCCGAGTTGCAGTTGTGCCATAGCAGACCCTTGGTCCGCTGCTAATCGGTACCACCTAACCGCCCTCGCATCGTTCTGCGGTACGCCACGGCCGGCTGGGCACAAGCCCCCAAGATTCACTTCCTCCACGGCATGACCCTGGACTGCCGCCAATCGGTACCAATTCCCCGCTGCCTCGTCGTTCTGCGGTACACCACGGCCAACCCGGTACATGTAACCAAGATTCGCCTGCGCCAACACATACCCTTGTTCAGCCGCATGGCGGTACCACTTCACCGCTTCCGCATCGTTCTGTGACACGCCGCGACCTTCCGCAAACATATATCCAAGGTTGTTCTGCCCCGCCGCCTCGCCCTGAGCGGCGGCTCGGCGGTACCATGTCACCGCCTCAACATCGTTCTGTGACACGCCGCGACCTTCCGCAAACATATATCCAAGGTTGTTCTGTCCTGTCGGCTCACCATGTTCAACTGCCCGCCGATACCAGTTCACGGCTTCCTCGTCGTTCTGCGGCACACCACGGCCAGAAAAATACATGTGTCCGAGACCCGCCTGAGCCAACGCAAAACTTTGTATGGCCGAGCGACGGTACCACCTCACCGCTTCGGTATCGTTCTGCGGAACACCATCACCGCTCGCATACACGTTCCCAAGCTCAAATTGCGCTACGGCATCGCCCCGCTGTGCACGGACGCGCAGGTCCCGCCCAGAATCATTCTGGCCAGCAAACACAAAGAACACGATAAGAACAAGGAGTGCGAAACGACCAGTCATCGACTTCCTCAAGAACCAATCACGAATACTTAGATATCTAAGAGTAACGTGGAGACAACCGACGCTTCAACAACGTCTGTCAATTTTCGATCCGACAGAAAAATCATGGTCGGAGAACCACTCGCCTCCTCCATCGCGCACGCAGTCTCGTCCTGTCGATACAATTTCGAGATACTCTACTACCAGTGGTTGATGATTACCGGATGCGTCACATTTGGTAATTTCTCATAGTAAAGGGGAACCCCGTGCGAATTGTTAGCTTCATCATTGTGACGTTGAGCGTCGTAGCTGTGTCATTGAGTGGTCAGGAAACAGGTGTTCCGGATACGCAGACCCATGGGTGGCCCCAGTGGCGCGGGCCGTTGGCTACCGGCGTGTCCCCGACAGCTGACCCTCCCACCGACTGGAGCGAGACGGACAATGTGCGCTGGAAGGTTGAGCTTCCAGGCCATGGCTCAGCGTCACCCATCGTCTGGGATGATCAGGTCTTTATTCTTTCTGCGATTCCCGCTGGCACCGGTGAGACAGGAGGACCAGGACTGTTCGGGCGCCTGCGGGATCGGTTCGTGGGAACCGTCAGTTCGCGCGACGTCCAGCAGTTCACCGTGAGCGCCTATGACCGGCACGACGGTTCGCTGGTATGGGAACAAGTTGCCGTGTCGGAACAACCCCACGAAGGGCGCCATTCGACTGGCAGTTGGGCGTCATCATCTGCCGTGACGGACGGCGAGGTGTTATGTGCCTTCTTCGGTTCAAGGGGACTCTACTGCTATGACTTGGATGGCACATTGCTCTGGGACCAGGATTTTGGTGACATGGAGATTCGTATGGGTTTTGGCGAAGGTGCGTCGCCAGCCCTGCATGGTGATGCCATCGTGGTGGTCTGGGACCATCAGGGACAATCATTTATTACGTCGCTCAACAAGTGGACGGGTCAGGAACATTGGCGGACGGCTCGCGATGAGATGACGTCATGGTCAACACCACTTGTGGTGGAACACCAGGGGCAAACCCAAGTCATCACCAGTGCGACGGATCGAGTTCGGAGTTATGACTTCGATACCGGAGCCCTGGTCTGGGAAGGTACTGGCGTGACGACTAATGCAATTCCCACACCGGTAACAGCCGAAGGCATCGTGTATCTGATGAGTGGCTACCGCGGGAATCAACTGTACGCGGTGGACCTGTCAAAAGCCCGCGGTGATATCACCGGTACCGATGCGATCGTGTGGTCGCTCGATCGTGACACTCCGTATGTTCCTTCACCTGTGTTACACGACGGAATTCTGTATTTCACTAAAAGTAATTCTGGAATTTTGTCGGCCCATGACGCCGAGACCGGTCGAAATCTGTACGGGCCGGAGCGTCTTCCTGGCATTCGAGATGTCTACGCATCACCAGTGGTGGCGGGTGACTACCTCTACGTGACGAGTCGCGATGGGGTTACGCTCGTCCTTGAAACTGGTGCTCAACTTCGGGTGGTGGCGACAAACACGCTGGATGATCAAATCGACGCGTCGGCGGCTGTGGTCGATCGTGCAATCTATCTGCGTGGCCAGCGATACCTCTATTGCCTCGAAGCCTCCTGAGTGATTTACGCTACCCGTGAGCGAAATGTTGCCGCAAATTACAGCGTGCTGTGTACTGCTTCTCCTACTCAACTCAGCTGTTCACGCGCAAGACACCTTTTCTTCTGGTAGCGCCTTAGCAGAACTGCAATCCAGGTCTACTGCACAGGTTTTCAAGAAACGTCATCTAACCGCGAACCAGCAGGCACCCTCCTCTGAGCGCGCGTGCTCACTCTGTCCTGGGCTTCTGGGCATCGGACTCGGTCTCGGCATCCATGAGGCGGGCCACCTCGTGGCAAACGTCGCGTTTCAAAGTGCCCCCTATCTCAAGGGTGTTCGCGGTGCCGGTCTTCCGTTCTTTGCCGTGGCTCATCGTCGCAAATTGTCCGCTCGACGAAAATCGATCGTATCTTCAGCCGGGCTCTGGGCGCAGTTTATGATCGCGGAAACACTACTCACGAGAGCCCCACAGCTGCAGTCGAGTCAGGCTCCGTATCGAAAAGGAATTCTTGCGTTTCACGTCGGCACCTCGTTCCTCTACGGCGTCACTGGCCTCACCGGCATGGGTCCGCCCGAACGAGATACACGAACCATAGGCAACGGCTCTCGCTCGCATGAGGTGGCCGTCGGTTCGATCATCTTGGCTGTCGGTCTACTCGATAGCTATCGTTACTACCGTGATTCACCGCGTTGGGCGACCTGGGTCTCCCGATCGGTAAAACTAGCCATGCTCGTTCCGGTGTTTCTTTCGCGGTAGTTGACCACCATATCGTTTGTAGTCTGCCGAGACTCGTTGACACCGGGAAGGAGACAGACCAAGAGTGATCGATGTACTCAGAGTATTTATCGATGGATGCCGCCGACTCATAGCAGTCTGGTTGCTGGTAGTCGCGCTCATCGCACTGTGTCTAATCACAAGTTCTCCAGCAATCGACGATTTAAACACCTTGCTCAGCAGAAACTTTGTCCGGCAGCAATTTATCCCGACTCTTCAGGCAGACCCGATTTCGCTTGGGCACATCTTTCCGTATGTGAAGACATGGCCGTTTTATCTTATCGGATGGATGTTCGTACTCGGTGGACTCCTTGACACACTCATTCATCGACAACTTTCTCAGCTCAACGTATTTGTTCAATCGTGTACACGTTATTACTTTCGGTTTGTACGCCTTCTGCTAATTGAGGTCTGTGTGAAGGGACTTCTTCTCGTGCTCGCCATTTCACTCGCCGGCATGGGTGATTCTTCGGCGATGCGTTCGTTATACCTGGGTCTGAGTATCTTGCTGATGGGCATAACAACAGTGGTATTTACCTTCGCCGCGATTCGTACTCTTGCAGAGGATCGACTGAGCGTGATCGGGTCTACGATTGCTGCAGCTCGCTTTGTGACCCGTCGGGTCGGGTCGGTCGCTATGCTGTCGCTGTTAAACGTTGGTGTGTTTGCGATCGGAGCAACGATCTCAATTGTGGTCGTTCGGCCACAGACGATCAGTGATGTGCCGGCATTTTTCTTATGCCTGTTCATCACACAACTTGTTACCGTGCTCACAAGCTATGCATCAGCACTGTCGTATTTTGATGAACAATTAATACAACCGAAACACCACACAACAGATGTTTGACCTGGTAGCGACTCCAGCGGATTTCGGTAACCAACCCCTCGTTCACCGTAACCGTCGCGAACAACTCGTGTCCCTTCGGTGGTAAAAGAAGCTGTAACCGAGCTTTGTGCGATCGACACTGACAACCCAGTTATTCAGAATTGTCCACCCTGGAGTAAGCTAGCACTCGTGGAGATGTCGCTGGGATCGGAGAAAAGATGAACAGGTGGATTGGTTACACATTTATCGGCTGTGTTCTGATTTTATTTGCCGAATTATTAAGCGGTTATATTGTTGCGCAATATGGCAGGCCCGCTGAGCCAGCTGTTCTTAGGGCGGCAAGATTATTGTTGCCTTCCTTTAATTCTGACGCGAGAAACAATCTTACAGATGCCGAGCAACGCCCAATACGGGCTGACAATCTAAATAATCCATTCATGTCCAACGCTCCCGATAGCATTCTGGTGCGACTCCACCCCTTCATCGACTTTAGTAATGTTCATGCGCTCTCAACCGATGGCACTGTCAGTTCAACATCAAATGACTTTTTTGGATTTAGAAACGAAACAAACTTTTATTTCGAAAACCGAGATGCCGACGACTTGTTTATTGTGCTTTCCGGTGGGTCTGAATGTGCAGGTTACAGCCACATCGATCTGACAATATCTGACGCCCTACAGCAACAGCTACAAGCATATACAGCAAAAAACGTAAAAGTACTGAACCTCTGTATGAATTCGTATGTACTCGCTCATGAGATCCAAACCTATGTTCACTTGGGTTACGAAATGAAACCAGATCTCGTGATCAGCCATAGTGGATGGAACGACGTGATCTACGGGTTACTCGTGTCCGAGGAGTTCCTACAAACAGGCTTGATCTACAACAAAGCGCAGGAACTTTGGTTGGAACCACTATATTCAGCTGTCAAGGAGACACCGCCACCCAATATATTTGCATCGTTCAATACAGACTCTTCCGCGTTGATAACACAGGCTTACGTACGACAGGCGCAAAAATACAAGGAAATCGCCAACAGTAACGGATCAGTATTTATGTTGGGCCTTCAAAGCTACAACCCGATTATTGAAAATGATGGCATGAGGGAAATACACGAAGACGTTCATAGAACTATGACCGTTATTTCAGACTCATTGCCACAAGATTTGGTTTCTGTGGATTTTTCCACAGAGGGTGGCGCGATCACCTTCGTAGACAGTGTTCATTCCAGCCAAGACTCAGTGAGTGTTATTGCAGAAATATATGTGCAATATATCTTGAACGATCATTCCTCTTTGCTTGAGTGAAATCTCAAGAATCAGCTAACTGACAGAACGAACGCTAACTGGTAGATGTCACGAACCCGTCGAGCCAAAACCGCCGGTTCCTCGAGTAGTGTCGGTTAATCCATCCACCTCCACGACGTCTACCGTCCAGCGTTTCTGAACCACGAGCTGGGCAATACGCATCCCGCGAGTGACGTGGAACGTCGTCGTTCCGTGGTTAATCAGCACAACACCAACTTCACCCCGATAACCTTCGTCAATTGTCCCGGGTGTATTAAGTACGGTGACTGAGTGCTTCAGGGCCAGCCCACTTCTCGGACGAACCTGCGCTTCAGTCGCCTCCGGGAGCTCAATAGCCACTCCCGTCGACACCAGGCAGGCCACGCCAGGTTCGAGGGCAACGTCCTCGCAAGCATGAAGGTCCAGCCCGGCGTCGCCGGGATGCGCGTACACTGGGATGATGGCGTCGGGATTGAGACGCGTGACTCGTAGCTTCATGGTTCATGATAACCAAGAAGCTAGACTGGTGGAGACAGTGGGAGTCGAACCCGTCCAGGATGTTTCTCTAATCCGATGATAGCGCGAGTGCGGCTAGTCTGTTAGAGCCGCTGGGCGCCCGGTCGGCCGCTCTCGACGACGAACGATGCACGTGTACTGATTGGACTGCCCGGTTGCGTGACGTAGTCCAGCACCAGGTAATCTGCGACACACTGGCTTTCCGTTACCGCACAGCGTACGTAGCCGCGCTGCGCGTTGAAGAATTTCACCCACGGGTTCTCCAACAACATCGCCGCTGTTGAGTCTCGCGTGTCGACACCGTCACCGCCTGAGCTAATCGATGTTCCCACGAACTCGGTGCCGACGACCGGAGCATTTTCGTTCTCGTAGTCAACCTTCAGATCGTTCACCCAGTTTGAGTGGATATCGCCCGTCAGCACGATCGGGTTGGCCGGGCGCCGCGTAGCCAGGAATTCCATCAACCGGCGACGGGCCACCTCGTAGCCGGACCAGATATCCATACCGAATACCTCGGTATCGCCGGGCATTCGATCCACCCGCGCCATCATGATCTGCTGAGGAATCACGTTCCACTGTGTTGTCGAGCGATCCAGACCATCCATGAGCCACCGCTCCTGAGTTCCGCCAAGGAGCGTCGCATCTGAGTCAAGCATGCCGTTGCAGGTAGGTCCACTTCGATCGCCACACGGCTGGTCGGTTCGATACTGCCGCGTGTCGAGGACGAAGAACGAAGCTAGGTCCCCCCATCGGAAATTGCGATAGAGCTGCATCCGTGACTCGCGTGGCATGGACGCGCGCCGCAGTGGCATGTGCTCGTAGTAGGCCTGGTACGCGACGCGGCGGCGGCGTTCGAACAACTCAGCCGGCAAGCCATCCTCGGAGATGCTTGCCGCGTAGTTGTTGTCGACCTCGTGATCGTCCCAAGTCACGACCCAGGGGAATGCCGCGTGTGCAGCTTGGAGGTCAGGGTCGGTCCGATAGAGGGCATAGCGATTACGGTAGTCATCGAGTAGCTCGATTTCGTCACCGGTGTGCGCTCGAACGCGGTCGTCACGCCCGGCATATTCATAGATGTAGTCGCCGAGGTGAAACACCAAGTCAAGATCGTCGCGAGCCATGTGCTGGTAGGCGGTGAAATAGCCCTGTTCGTAATGTTGGCACGACGCAAAGGCATAGCGCAGACTGGCTGCGGCGGTATGGTCCGCTGGGATCGTGCGTGTCCGACCGACCGGGCTTTCCTCTGTTCCGACGCTGAACCGATACCAGTACCACCGATTCGGTTCGAGCTGATCGACTTCCACATGCACGCTATGCC
>CAZUZW010000083.1:2153-9360 GCA_964624855.1 uncultured Vicinamibacteraceae bacterium | reverse complement strand
GACCGCCAGCACACCCACGGCCATACGTACTCGCCATCGCGCAAATAACGCCATCGTTACAAACGTCTCAAACCAGCCTGTACTTCGTTATTGGCTTAAATTACAGCGAGTCCGCAATCAGCGCTACCACGCGATGGTTCGGACCTCAGGAAGGGGAACGACAAATTGTCCGCCAGTACCAAGAAACTCTTTTTCACGTTCACGAAAGGCCTGAAGAAAATGCCACGGCAACAACAAGAAATAGTCAGGCCGGTCAGCGCGTGCCTGCTCCTCAGAGACTATGGGAATGTCAGTGTTGACCGTCCGCCTCCCCCATTTCTCTGGGTTGCGTTCGGCGATTGCAGTCACGAGGTCCGTGCCGATCCCACAATATTGAAGGAGCGTATTACCCTTCGTTGATGCTCCGTATCCATATATGAGCTTACCCGCGGATTTTTCACGAGTCAGAAATCCGACCAACTCTTCCTGCACGCGTTCAATACGCTTCGCAAAGGCCGTGTAAGGTGCCATCGTTCGAAGGGCGAGGGAGTCTTCGAAGTGCAGCATCGCCGAGACGCGCGCTTTGGCGAAGTGACTATCGCCAATCGATGCACCTTTTTTTCGCGCAAAAACACGGAAACTTCCGCCGTTAACATCATTAGTTTCAACGTCAAACACTTCGAGACCATGACGTTCGTAGAGATCAACCAATACCGAAAGGGAGTAATACTCAAGATGTTCGTGGCAAATATTGTCAAATCCATTCGTTTCGAGCATCAGTGCCAAAGATGCCATTTGGTTAATCCATACGCCGGTGTCGTCGAGACACGCTGCAATGTCTGCCACAAATCGATTCGGTTCTTCAAGATCGTAAAACATCGCGATCGTCGTAATAATCCGTGCCTTCTCAGACGAAAACGTTTCCTCAAAAGCCTTGGCATTAAAAAAGTCGTTAATGATTTCGTGGGTGCCTTGCCGGGCAAACACAATAAGATTCCGAGCGGGCTCAAAGCCACATAATTTAATATCAGGCGTCCGGTACGATCGGAGTAAAGTCCCGTCATTACAACCAATATCAATAACGAGATCGCCTGGTTGTAATGCAACCATTGTTTCTGCACGCGTCGCTATATCAGCAAGCGCACGACGCATGGCTTCATTCGTCACAGACCGATACCAATATCGGTGGTACATCAAGTCTGGAGACACTGTGTGGCGTAATTGCGCAAGACCGCAGCCGCCTGCGTCTGGATCGCAAAGCACAAGTTCAAGCGGTGCACATGGCCCAGTTTCATCTACATCTGGAAAACCCGACACAAACAGATCGCCAAGCGATAAAACTTGGCGAAGTGCTTCGCTATCGCACACTCGACAACTGTGTCGAACATGAAACCCCTTTAATTTCAGATCATCTTCGCTCATCACTCGCTGGTATAACGCCGTGTAACTTTTAGATTAGTTCTCATAACATCACAACCGGTCTATCAAACCCTCAACTCACAAGAGTTTGTCACGCACAACGAAGAGAGGTCTGCTTTTTACTTCTTCGAAGACGCGACCTACGTACTCACCAATAACACCAAGGCACAGGAGAATCATTCCAAATAGGATTGAAAACACTAGGTTAATCTGCGTCAATCCTCTCGCCATCAAACCAAGGTTATCCGTTGGCGAGAAGATATTGACGACCCAGAGAAATACGTTTCCAACAGCGATCGCCACCGACACTACCGTCACAATAAGGCCAAGAAGTATCATTAAACGAATCGGCACTATCGAATAGGCGAACAATCCATCCATCGCCAGAGAGACACTCCCCAAAAAATTGAACTTCGATTTCCCTTCGTGTCTTGCGTCTCGTTGGTAGTCAAAACCGGTCTGGCGGAAGCCTGACCACGCACGCAGGCCTCGGTTAAAACGCTGACGTTCCGGCATAGCCGTCATCACATCAACAACTTTCCTATGTAATAACCCGAATTCACTTGCATCTACCGGCACATCGATATCAGCAGTCAGCTTCCATAGACGGTAGAAAGCTTTGTAAAAGAATCGCCGCACCAGCCCTTCTTTACGTTTACTGCGTACTCCGTACACTACCTCGTAACCCGTCTTGGCTTTTTCGAGCATCTTGGGAATTAATTCAGGAGGATCTTGCTGGTCGCCGTCCAATACCGCAACCCACTCACCACGTGCATGACATAGACCAGCCGTCAAACCGCCTTGGTATCCAAAATTTCGTGACAACTGGACCATTTTTATCCGTCCGTCATTCCCATGAAGCTCACGCAAGATCTCATCTGTGTTATCCCAACTTCCATTGTCGACCACAACAATTTCAAAATCAGCCAACTCATTCTGCTCGCAGGTAACCATTATCCGGTTGACCAACGGTCGAATATTTTCAGATTCGTTATATGCAGGAATCACAAAGGAGATCATTGGAGTCGTTGGCTGTTCGCTTACTGACATAATGCCCTTAGAACCACTTGCAACGGACTTCCACCGAGTGACCACTTTTGCGGCAACTCTGATGGCATCCATCGCGTAATCATTACTGACCTTCGTCCACAGACCCGAGGTCGCGGCTGATCGTCAACCTGCTCCGTATTATCTACTTAACTCAGTTGGCGAACCGAACCCACCTTCATAGCTAAACGGACTATCAAAATCGGCCATCGCGGGCAGACCTCTATCACGCTCAGAAACAATGGGATTAACCACCGGCCACGGAATAGACGCTGAAGTCCACAAAACACCGGCATCGTGCTCCGGCGAATACTCAGTCGTAACGTTATAGACAAGAAGTGCCGTTTGTGAAAGCGTAAGAAACCCATGGGCAAGACCTGCTGGAATGTAGAGGCTGTTTGCCTTGTGCTCATTTAACTCAATCAAGATATGTTGCAAGAATGTCGGCGACCCTCGTCGAAGGTCAACAACGGTATCAAGGACACTCCCGCTTGGACAATAGACGAGCTTGTCATGGTCGTGGGGAGGAACCTGGAAATGCAACCCTCGCAAAACATTCTGATTCGAAACTGAGTAGTACTGTTCTCTAAAATTATGTGACAGGTGATTATTCTTGAACACCTCGGCATGCACAGTTTTTACAAACCGACCACGCGCATCCTCTCGGACGTTTGATACCAGCTCGACACATCCCGGGATCACCGTGTCTCGTTGACTAAACACATCAGTCCTCAAACAAGCGTGTGAACCCGTCCTTAAGAGCGACGCTGGGCTCCCAACCTGGGACAGGATAGCCTGCCGACCAGGGAACCATCACCTCACGTTCGCGGTAGGGACGCGCCCCAAATCGAACATTTAACGTTCGACCTGATGACTCTTCCATCACGGCCACAATCTCTCGCAAAGAAACCGGCTGTCCGCTCGATACAGAAAAACATTCCGTGCCAGAAACCAGTCCGTCACAGTGCCGCTGTGCCGCGGCAACAAACGCCGAGGACACGTCGTCGACATGCACCAAGTCAATCAGCTGATCGCCAGGTGACATTTCTAGAGGCTGGCCGTCGTGTGCTGCTCTTACAAGTAACGGCACCAACTTGGCCCTCTCATCCTCCGGGCCATAAGTATCGAAAAGTCGCAGGTGTGTCACTGACAGCCTGTGGGCGTCCTCATAATAAAGTGCAATGTCCTCAAAAGCCTGCTTCGTCGCCGCATACAAGTTTACCGGCCGATATGTAGACTGGCCAAAGTATTGCCACGAGGTTGAAGCGGAAACAATGTGCGATACCCCCACTGTTTGCATCGCTTCAAGCAATTGCACCCCAAACCGTATATTGCTGGTAATTAGTGGCTCGATATCGTCGTGCGAGTGACGAACAACGAAATTAGACGCCAAATGCACAACACACTCTGGTGCAGCACGTTCAAAAATCTCCACCAGCTGGAGAGTTGTTCCAGTGTGTACATGCACGTCGATTGCCTCACGGTCCAACCTGGCAAGATCAAACGCTGAGTCTTCTCGTACGACGATCGACACTCGATTGCCGCGATCCACCAGAGAACGGACCAAGTGTCGCCCTAGAAACCCCGTAGCCCCTGTCACCAGCAGTTTCATATTGATAACGGCGGAGTCGTCATGTTGCTTACGATTTCACCAACCGTCAAGGCACGTAGCACATCAGGCGTGCTTCCAGCATAAAACGCCTTGTACCACTCCGCAGAGCGATCAAGTGCAGTAGCGACATCTACCCGTGGCGCCCATCCTAATTCAACGCGCGCCTTGTCCGTATTCAGTCGCAAAACTTCCTGCTCATGAGGCTCATCTCTGTTTTCATCATTTTGCAGACTTGCTTGGCCACCCCATGCTGACGTGAATGCGTCAGCCACCTTTAAGACTGACCATCCTGTCGAATCCAACGGACCGAAGTTCCAAGCACCCGAATAAGCCCGCCCATTCTCTACCAGCGCACGGGCTATCGAGAGATAGCCCGACAGCGAGTCAACAACATACTGCCACGGGCGTAACGCACTTGGGTTTCTGATGCTAAGCACCTCACCACTACTAAACGCTCGCGCTGCGTCAGGAATCAGACGATCCGCTCCCCAGTCTCCGCCGCCGATCACGTTGCCGGCGCGCACAGTTGCGACTGCGACTCCGTGTGTGTCGTGCTTCGCCTCATTAAAAAACGAAGAACGGTATGCTGAGGTAACTAGTTCCGCACATGCCTTTGAAACACTGTAAGGATCGTACCCACCGAGTCGATCACTTTCAACAAATGGCCGCGCCAAACCTTGGTTGTCATAGCATTTATCACTGGTACAAATGACGATCGCGCGACAATCACTTAAATTGCGACAGGCCTCCAACACATTTGCTGTACCTTGAATATTTACCTGTAATGTGGATAAAGGATCCGCATACGACACTCGCACGATCGGCTGAGCAGCCAAGTGGAAAACCACTTCCGGAGTAAATTTCTGGACCGTCCTGTCCACCGCCGTACGGTCACAAATATCACCGGTTGTGTCATGGCACAACTCCTCACCAGCAACTGCATCAAACATATTTGGCGAACTCGGTCGGTCAAGAGACAAGCCTGCTACGTCAGCGCCAAGATGATGCAACCAGGCCGTTAGCCATGTACCTTTAAACCCACTATGGCCGGTAACTAACACGCGACGGTGGTTCCAGAACTCGCGGTCCGGCGCAAACAGTCCCCCACCAACTTGTTGGGTTATGCCCAAAGCTTCCACTGAGCCTTTCCACTCATCCACAACGAATCCAAGTAACGTTTGTCGCGCAGAGTGTCCATCGGATGCCAAAAGCCAGAATGCCGAAATGCTCTCAGTTGACCCGTTTCGGCTAGCGTTTTCATGGGCGCCTGCTCCCAGACCGTGGCGTCATTCTCAATCAAGTCCAGGACAGACCGTTCCAGAACAAAAAAGCCACCATTGATTTGTGTGTCGACTGTGTCCATCTTTTCGGCCATCGCAGTCACGCAATCACCATCAAGGGCCAGCGCGCCAAAACGCCCTGGAGGGGCAACGGCTGAAACAGTCGCAGTTTTTCCGTGATTCGCATGAAATTTCAGGAGAGCAGGAATATCAATATCGGCAAGACCGTCACCATACGTAAAACAGAAACTCTCCTCATCTAAATAAGGAGCGATCCGCTTTAACCGACCTCCCGTCTGCGTTTGCTCACCGGTGTCAACCAGAGTAACTTTCCAAGGTTCTGTTCGCTGCTGATGAACCTCCATGAGCCCAGTCTGCATGTCAAACGTTATGTCACTCGCATGGAGACGGTAATCCTGAAAAAAATTCCGAATCACAGAGCCCTTGTGACCCAAGCAGACCACAAAATCAGTCAATCCGTAATGCCCGTAAATTTTCATGATGTGCCAGAGAATTGGTCGCTCTCCAACCTGTACCATAGGCTTCGGTAAATGGTCAGTCTCCTCACCCAAGCGAGTCCCTAGCCCCCCAGCCAGAATCACAACTTTCATGGCAGTAATGTCCGAATCATGGAACCAAAAGTTTCAACCATGTACTGTCTCTCGTCAGGGCCAATCCCCGGCCAAACACCAACCCAAAAAGTGTTTTCCATTATCTCATCCGTAGTCGCCAAACCACCCACGACTCGATAATTGACGTCCTTGAACGCTGGCTGTCGTGTCAGGTTTCCACCAAAGAGTAACCGCGTCCCGACCCTATGATCTTCCAGATACGTCACGACTTCTCGCCGCTTTAAAGGGCTACCCTGACGGATCGTAAGCGGAAAACCAAACCAACTTGGTTCGGAGTTCTCCATTGCTTCCGGAAACACAAAATGTTCCTCAAAACCTTCCGCCTGGAGTCCTGCTTTGAGCCCATCAAAATTCTCTCTGCGCCGTGCAACAAAGCCAGGAAGCTTCTCTAACTGTCCAACACCAATCGCCGCCTGCATATCCGTAGGCTTAAGGTTATATCCAAGATGGGAATAGATATATTTATGGTCGTATCCGTGCGGAAGATCACCTAATTGCCAATCAAATCTCTGCCCACACGTATTTTCCACACCAGGTGCACACCAACAATCCCGACCCCAATCACGAAATGATTCAACCAGCTTAATGGGCCAACCTGAATTTCCCATGACCGCACCACCCTCACCCATCGTAATTTGATGTGCAGGATAGAAACTCAAGGTCGCAAGAGTCCCGAACGTCCCAACCCCACGTCCGTCAACACGCGCACCTAGTGCATCGCAGCAATCTTCAATCAAATAGAGATCGTGTTCACGCGCCAATTGAGATACAGCAGGTGCATCGAATGGATTCCCTAGCGTATGCGCAACCATAATGGCACGCGTTTTCGGGCCAATCGCATCAGCCAACCGATCGACGTTGATGTTGTAGGTTCCCATGTCAACGTCAACGAAAACCGGAACACAGCCATTTTGCACAATCGGAGCTACGGTAGTCGGAAAAGCAGCCGCCGTTGCTATCACCTCACTCTCTGGCTCAATCCGCCTCGTATTCAACCTCCATGAAGTCAAGGCGCTGAACGCCAGGAGATTTGCCGCAGAACCTGATACCGTCAGTCGCGAAAACTGCACACCGGCATAGTCAGTCAACTGATCCTCGAACAATTCCGCGTAACGCCCTGTCGTCAACCACAAATCCAGTGAAGCATCGAGAAGATATCGAAGGTCTCCGGAATCAAGTAATTTTCCCGTGCACGGTATCTGGGTTTGACCAGGAACAAACAGAGGCTTCGAGCGTGC
>CAZUZW010000083.1:0-2053 GCA_964624855.1 uncultured Vicinamibacteraceae bacterium | reverse complement strand
GGGGGCCAGAACAAGACAATTCGGCCACCCGGCTTTAGCACACGATGAAATTCGTTCAGGATGCTGGCAATCTCTTCCTCGGTAAAATGTTCCATTACGCCGAGATTAAAGACACCGTCGAAACTTTCTGCGTCGGCTGGAATATTGAACAAACTCCCCTGGAGTAGCGTAGCTTCCGCTTCGTGGTGACGTTTATATTCCGTCAACGCCCTCGCGGACACGTCAAAAGCACTGATGTCCACATAATCACACGCACCAACATCGACGGCTCCCGTTCCACAACCAGCATGAAGAACTTTCTCGCCTTTTCTGAATGTCTTAGCTAAAAAATGGGTGACAGCAGGGCGAATAATGACTCGTCGATAAAATGCGGCAAGAGCATCGTAAAACCACTGGCCGCCATACGTTGTGCCGCTCCAATAATCGTCCCACGCCGCCTGGGCCTGATCGCCAGTATCGACGCCGGTGAACGGCGAAACATAGATCAAGGATGCATGACGAACTCTTGTACGCCAACCCAGTTGCAAGAGAAACTTGGCACTGTGGGACACGTCCTGCAACCGCATCTTCGAATGCCCGTATGTCCGCGCGGGTAAATCAATGACAATTTGAACAATCTTCATCCCGTTGACATGTAGACGATGTAAAGACTCATAAAAGAACGAGTAACCAACTGATTCAGTCATCGCAAAAATATTCGCCGGAATTTGATCAAGTCGGTATAACCGAAACGAGTTAGTGCAATCGTGTGTTTGTTTCAGGCTGAATCTTGTAAGTACGTGTCCAAGGTGCGTCAGGAGCTTACGGTTCCAAGCCCATCCCTTTAGACTATCCCGACTCAGAAACCTCGACCCAACAACAACATCGCCTTCATGGACCAATTCCAGCAGACGTCCGATATTAGACGGAGAGTGAGTCATGTCGGAATCCATCGTGACCAGCGTGGTATAACCATGCTCATAGGCCCAACGGATTCCAGCTTTGTGAGCCGACCCAATCCCTTGTTTACGAGAACGATGCAGGATATTCAAGTAGGGATAGTCAGCTGCTAAACGTTCAAGAATTCGTCCCGTGCCATCTGGGGAATTGTCATCCACAAAGAGAATGTCAAGATCGAGTCCTGTCGCTGCGATACCAGCTACTATCGTTTCAACATTTTCCGCTTCGTTGTACGTTGGAATCATTACCAACGTCGCTCGTCGCTCATCCATGACTTAAATGTAGTTATTGACGAAGAGAAATCACGCTACCGCAGAAGAGCAATGGGCCTAGCTAGGCTTTACTCCGGGCGCCTACCCACACAAGGGGCCGAACGCAAATATCGAATACTTTCCGTAGCAATCGAGACCGCCGCAATGACGAGCAACGGCATGAAGCCGATGTCGTATTTTGTATTTCCGCCACCAGCGGCAACGCTGACAAGGGCGACGATACAACCGACTGTGGCAAGAACGGACAAGTTTAAAGCCCGTCTGCGCCGTGCTATTACGACTACCCACCAGCCGAATACCAACAATACACCGCACACTATCCTTACTAAATTTCTGGTGTAGGTGCCGAATTGGATCATACCGTCAGCCAAGGATGAACTCGTCAGGCGTTGATCGAAGAGATATTCCTGCCACATGGACGGTGACAATGAACTAGACGCACAGCCGGCATCATCGAAACCAACGACCATATAACCCGGAACAGTCGAAAAAACATCGAAACTCTGAACCCATCGGTCCCAGACAAAAGGAGTATGGATGACTCTGGCCAGCTTGCCAATCGTGATCCCTGTCAAGGTGGAGCCGTCCTCAACCATCGCTACTACGGTACTGGGATGGGCACGTATCGTCTCGATGGCAGCGCTCCGGAGCAGTCGGTCGCCCGCAGCCAACCCGAGTGTCGCCGTAGCTGCATCTGAAACAAAAAACGGATACTGCGCTGTGCGAAGGTTGATACCGGAACGAAAGATATTGTCGGCTAGCGCGTCGGGGGCTCCTTCAAACTGGCCAAACAATTCCTGGTAGGCCCCCTCTGAAGGAGCATCAGACTCTACAATTAAATT
>CAZUZW010000082.1:0-9516 GCA_964624855.1 uncultured Vicinamibacteraceae bacterium | reverse complement strand
CACTAGGGCGTCCGAACTGCGTCCACTGCGCCAGAAAATTTCCGTCTTGATCGAAAATTTGAATTCGATTATTTGACCGGTCACCCACATAAAGGCGACCTTCAGAGTCCAGCGCAATGGCATGCAGTGTTCTAAATTCTCCAGGCCCATACCCAGTGTTTCCCCATTCCTTCACATACGTACCGTCTTTGGAAAATTTCACAACGCGATTGTTCGTGGTGTTTCCGTGGCCATCTGCCACAAAAATGTCGCCGCTATCTGCCACCACAACATCAGCCGGAGCATTAAAACTGTTACGACCCATTCCTGCCTTACCTGGTGTCCCGAGAGTCATCAATACGGTTCCAGTAGGACTAAACTTGATCACCTGATGCCCTCGGGTACCTTCCGGTGTCCGTGCTTCACTGACCGCATCCGTCACCCACACATTGCCATCTGAATCTACGTCGATCCCATGCGGCCAAATAAACAATCCGCCGCCAAAACTTTCGGCAACGGTTCCATCTGGAGCAAACTTGATGACCGGGTCAAGGTCTGAGTCCAAGCACTCGTTTCCAAATCGTTCTGGAGCAGTTGCGTCGCATCTAATGACGGCCCAGACGTGTCGCCCATCAGGGTCCATGGTCACGCCGCCAACCGCACCCATCTGCCGTCCACCGGGCAATTGTGCCCAGTCGTCAACCAAACGATACGGATTAGGGAGAGCTTGACCCAAGACGTCACTCGGCGTCGTGACGCTAGCAACCAACGTTACGAGAACAAACAATTTATACAGCTTTAACATGCTCACACCTCGCTTCTACCAAAGAAGCATTAAGTTGAAGACCCGCGATCGTATCTTATACTTGAATAAACACCCGCCCAGGCCAAGAATTGTCGATTAAGGCGCTCTCAGCAGGAACGAAATGCCAACATCTGGACTTGTATGAAATGTGTTTGCGAGTCACCATATCGAAACTACAACCTAGGGCAATAACCGTCTGAGCGCAACGCTATACAGGATTGGTCGCCATCGTCTTGTGCGGAGCTGTTAAGGTGTTCTCCCAATTGAGTAACTAGCAATGAATCGTCCACCAGTATTTCAAGAACTCTTCCAAACTCGTTACCGCGAGGTCACCCTCAGCGCCATTGTGTTTGCAGTCGCGATCGGTATTGTCATGAACGCAGCAATCACATATGCCGGTTTAAAGATCGGGTTTACCCTTGGTGGCAGTGCAATTGCGGCTGTACTGGGATTCGGAATTCTTCGAGGTGTCCTCAAAAGGGGTTCCATTCTTGAAACCAACATCGCCCAAACATGTGCGTCGGCTGTCAACACCTCAAACTCCGGCATTATCTTTACCGTTCCGGTGTTATTTCTCCTAGGCATTCCACTCACGATCACGAGCTCTACGTTCTGGCTAATCACACTAGCTGCAGTTGGCGGGGCAATCCTCGGAACTGCCTTTATTGTTCCACTTCGTAAACAGATGATTGAGATCGACCGCCTCAGATTTCCCACTGGAATGGGCGTCGCCACGATTCTAAAGTCGCCGGGCGCTGGACCCAAGAAGGCGGTCGTTCTTCTTGCCGGAATTGTTCTGGGGGCGTTCGTGTACTGGTTTGTCGCAGCTGAACAATTTAACCTTTTCAACTACGGGTCGCTCGGCATCGACGTGCTCACTGCCGGAGAATTTGATGCCGCACGACTATTAAACCTTCCACCTCAATTCGAATTAATCTTTGGCATCGCACCTTTTGCACTCGGTGCCGGCTACATCACCGGAAGACCAGGGCTGCTGATCCTCGCTGGTGGCGTTCTCGCCTATCACGTACTCACGCCAATCGCCTACTCCATGGGATGGATGCCTCTCGCAGTTTCAGCAGCCGATGCACCCGCGTATGGGTTTGGCGCCTTTAATCGACCTCTCGGTATCGGCCTGCTCCTCGGAGGTGCGATGGCTGGCATCGTGATGGCACTACCCGCTTTAAAAGGCGCCCTACGAAGTGTCGCGGCCGCCAGTCGACTAAAGGGTGGCAGCGATGAACTGGGATTGCGGGTTGTTGTGACCGCCGCGGGATTGGCGGCGATACTTCTCTTCGCCGCCGCCTACGTCTCTGGTGAGACACCATTCAACCGAAAGTGCCCAGTTACTGGCGCTTGGGTAAGCCCTGTGTCCGTTGCCGACCTAACCGACGACATATCCGAGCCCGAGCGGCAAACACTTGTTCGCTTACGGAATGCTGAGGTAAACGCTCTCAATACCTCAACCCGTAGCTACGGCGGGTACACCATTCGGTTCGCTAGTGAAGCCGAAGCACAAACGTGGGACAACTGGCCGATATCTACCAAGGATGTCTACCTGGAAGACAACAACGCGAAAAAGGGGTTACTGGCAAATTTTCCATCTGTTCTCAGAGCAGCGGTATTGGCGGTCTTCGGCGTTGCGTTGATTTGGCTTGCGGGAGTCATTATTGCCCAGTGCTCGGGCATGACAGATTGGTCTCCAATCTCCGGCATGGCGCTGTTAACTGTCGTGCTGGTTATGCTCCTCGGGGGCACCGGAGCGGTAGTCGGAGCGGTTTTACTCGGTGCCGCCTTATGTGTGGCCACGACTCTGGCGGCGGACATGATGCAAGACCTCCGGACAGGACATCTCGTCGGTGCCCAACCGAAACGACAACAGATTATGGAACTAGTTGTTGTCGGGATCGGACCTATCATTTCAATGCTGGTCATCCTCGTGATCGCTGAAGCCACCCGCCAGAGTACCGGTGTTCCATTTGGACCGGGAACACCCACAGCGGCGCCACAAGCTCAGGCTCTTCAAGCAGTAATCACCGGAGTGCAGGGCGGTGAAATGCCCTATGCCCTCTATGGTGTTGGTGCCCTCCTTGGAGCTCTTCTAGGACTAGGAACTTTTAGCGGCTTGGGCGTACTCGTTGGGCTCAGTATGTATCTTCCATTCGCCGCCATTGCCACGTATGGCATTGGATGCGTCATCAACATGGTTGTCGTGCAGAGGAAAGGTCAAGTCTGGGCAGAAGATTGGGGAGTCCCATTTGCTGCCGGACTCATCGTCGGCGAATCATTACTTGCCATGATTGTCAGTATGACTATTTTGGTCACTACCTAGAGTTTCCATTAATGACACGAATCGTCGGAAATCTCATAATCGCTATCAGTCTTGTCCTCGGTGCAATCGCAGCAACAACCGCTTATGTACCCCGGCTGACAGACACTGATGCAGACCTGCAGATAGGTCCAGGGTTCGCCCATCTCAACGCGCCAGCGGGAGCTGTGCAAAATACCTTCGGCGAATTCGAATTAGATGATGCGGGCAACCGCATTCCCCTCGTTGAAACTGGCACCGAGCTGACACCCCAGGTTCAATCTCAATTGAGACAAAATGGTGTAACACGTGTAAGGATTAAGGAATTCACGTTCCAACGCTGGGAGTTGAGTTGGCTTTTTGTTCTCGCCGCGACTGGTTTAATCTTGGGCGCGAGAATAGTGACCAGAGCAGCCGCAAAAGAAATAGTCGAACATGAAGCGACAAACCAATCAGAACAGGCCAACAATCCAAAACACGTAGTTCAAACGATTCTTGAAATTGCTCGCTCACTCCATGAGGACTTACCGAAACTCTCCACCGAGAGTGAAAAAGCGAACGTAATCATCACACGCATTGACCGTGTCCAAAAGCATTTATCGATGCAGATAGTCGACAGTCGAAATGTCTTAATTAGTCAACTGGGCTTAACCGGCTTTGCAGAATTTATGGACGCGTACAGCCGTATGGAACGAGCATTGAACCGCGCGTGGTCAGCGGCGGCGGATGGAGTGCTCGACGAGGCATTTGACTGCATCTCCACTGCCGTCAGACACGGAAAAAATGTGCAAAAGGCTTTCGATTAACGTTAGACGACTAAATGTTACCTGACCAACAATACAGTTCTGACTACCGAGAAACCCTGCTTCCTGTTAGAGTCTTGACAGTGAGCTACGCCACACCTCGAACTGGAGGAGGATGAGATGAGTCATCGTCGCCTTACTATAGTGGTAGTCCTAGTTGGACTTGTGTTCTTGCCGGCCTTTACAGCCTACGCCCAAACACAATGGACTGCGCCTCGCACCTCAAACGATCAACCTGACCTACAGGGAATCTGGTCGCACAACAGTGCCACACCCCTGGAACGCCCAAAGGAACTAGCGGACAAGGCGGTGCTTTCAGACGAAGAGCTCGCAGAACTCAATCAACGGATTGCCGAGATCAGAGAAAGCGAACAAGCCGGGGATATTCTTGGCGACCGACTGGTTCGTCAGGCCTTAGACGCCGACACGCCACGAACTTTTGATCCGATCACCGGCAATTACAATTCCTTTTGGCTGGTTGAACGCGAACTCGATCACCGCACATCGCTCGTAGTGCAACCGGCGGACGGCCGTGTTCCATCTCTAACCACAACAGCTCAGAACCGAGCACAAACCCGCCGCACGTATCGTCAAGAACATCCCTCTGACGGGCCCGAAGACCGCAGCTCTGGTGATCGATGTCTACATTTTGGCCTGCCCAAAATTGGGTCCGGCTACAACAGCTATCATCAAATTCTTCAAACTCCGACCCACGTCGTGATCTTCAGCGAAATGGCCCATGATTCCCGGATCATTCCGCTTGACGATCGCCCCCAGCTGAGTAACAAACTTCGCCAATGGAATGGCGACGCACGCGCACACTGGGACGGAGACACGCTGGTTGTCGAGACTAGTAACTTCTCGCCGAAAAGTAGCTTCCGCGGTTCTGGCGAAAATCTACACCTAGTCGAACGGTTCACTCGTCTCGCCCCAGACACGCTCGAGCACGAAGTGACCATTACCGACAACAACACCTGGACGTCGCCGTGGACTGTTCGTCTCATCCTGAAAGAAACTCAAGACCCTATCTTTGAGTACGCATGCCACGAAGGAAACTACTCTATGGAAGGCATTCTGGCCGGTGCCCGCGCTGAAGAACGAGACACTACCGCCGGTTCCAGATAGCGTTGGAATACCGCTTAGTTTAGGAGGGCGAGCCAACTGAGTCGGCTCGCCCTCCTAACCATTAAGAATCGTCGTCAGCCCATTCACAGGTTCTCGAACCAACGGAAGCAAACGGCGTTTAAATAAACCCAACAAGTTCGTTGTCTCGTCCATGCGACATCCGCTAGCCCTCGCAATCGTGGGACTCGTCTCCTCCGTTCTCCTAACTACTTCACTCACAGCCGACGACTGGCCGGAATGGCGCGGGCAAGGCCGATTGGGCGTTTGGAACGAATCGGACATCATCGAACGATTTCCCCCACAGGGACTAAAGGTTACCTGGCGAACTCCGGTGCGAGCTGGATTCGCAGGACCGGCAGTAGCGAACGGTCGAGTCTTCGTGTTGGATTATCAAGAGACACTAGGAAGTCGCACAATGGACGGCACCGAGCGACTACTCTGTCTCAACGAAAACAGTGGCGAAGTCCTCTGGACCTACGAATGGCCAACAACATACCGGAATATTCTCGGCTCATTTGCAACGGGCCCGCGGGCAACACCAACCGTCGCCGGAGACCAAGTCTTCGTTATGGGCGCAGGCGGCATACTGCTTGCGTTAAACACCACAACCGGCACAATAGCGTGGCAGGTCGATACGGTTGCTGACTACGACGCCACTGTACCAGTCTATGGAACCTCGAGTGCGCCTCTTGCTACAGGAAACCTGGTCATAGCCATGGTTGGAGGACAACCCGATGCACTCGTCGTAGCGTTCAACCAGGAAACAGGTAACGAAGTCTGGCGGGCGCTGTCAGGTCAATCGGAAACGGGCTATTCACAACCCGTCATAGTGAAAGCCGGTGGCACCCAACAACTGATTGTGTGGCATGCCACCGGCCTAACCTCTTTAAATCCCTTGACTGGTGTTGTGTATTGGAACCAGGACTGGTTCATCGGCGGCGGAATGACGATTACAACACCTGTACAAGACGGACCCTATCTATTAGTGAGCCATTTTTTTAATGGTTCCATGATGATGGCCCTGAATCCTGACCGGCCATCTGCACGATTGCTCTGGCAGGGAGAAAGTCGCGGTGAACTCCCAGACCAGACGGACGGATTGCACTCGATAATCAGTACACCACTGATTCTAGAAGACCACATCTACGGCATCGGCAGTTACGGCGAGTTGCGCGGACTTGACGCGCGGACAGGCGAAAGACTCTGGCAAAGCGAAGCCTTAATACCTCAAGAGCGCTGGGCGACTGCCTTCTTCGTCAGACACTCGCAACGAAACCAGTCCTTCATAACGACAGAAGAAGGAGACTTAGTCATCGCAAACCTTAGCCCGACGGGCTACGTCGAGGTTGACCGAACGCATCTGATCACACCAACATCGAGGACTCGGGGAGGAGCCACCAGGCGGTGGGGAGACCGGTTAGTGCACTGGAGTCATCCAGCATTTGCTAATCGGCACGTCGTGGTTCGCAACGACAGAGAGATCATCCGCGTATCATTAAACATCAAGGATTACGGGTCGGACGAAGGATAGGAACCAGTAGAACTATAGTTCGCCGCAGTCTCCCACTTGTATTACTGCGACTCCCCACTCGGTAGGGCATTCCCTGAATGACTAGCCTGACCAAGCAACACACCTTGGACGTCACTTCCCGATGGATTCTGATAAACCCGTAGGTCGAACGCCCGAGCAATAGCAAGAATGTGGTCAAAGATATCCGCCTGGATCCCTTCGTAATTACTCCAGTCCTGGTCGCGACTGAACGCATAGATCTCGATTGGTAAACCGTGTTCAGTTGGGTCCAACTGACGAACAATTAGAGTCATATCCTGATTAATCATTGGGTGATTACGAAGATAGGCCGCTATGTACGCCCGGAACGTACCCACATTAGTTAAGTGACGACCATTTACCAGATCCGTAGCGTCGATGCTCCGCTCTCGATTCCAGTTAGCCAGCTCCTGTCGTTTCTGTTCCACATATTCGGCAATATGCTGAATTTTCGAAAATCGTTCAAGCATCGACTGATCACAAAATCTGACCGAGCTGGTGTCGACGTTAATAGCGCGCTTGATCCTTCGGCCTCTGGATTCTGACATCCCTCGCCAATTTTTGAATGATTCGGTGATGAGGGCATAGGTCGGAATCGTCGTGATGGTCATATCGAAATTTTGGATCTTTACGGTGGTTAAACCTACCTCCAAAACATCACCATCAGCACCATACTTCGGCATCTCAATCCAATCGCCGCGGGCCAGCATACGGTTGGCAGAGAGCTGAATCCCGGCAACCAGACCAAGCAGCGGATCCTTAAAAACCAACATCAAAACTGCCGTCATCGCACCCAAGCCACCGAGCAAAAAGGTAGGCGATTGTCCAATGACTAGTGAAATCACAGCGATCGTGGTGATGCCATAAAGAATAAGTTTGAGGACTTGAGCGACGCTCTTCACCGGAACTTCGCGAGAGAATTCAGACTCTCGAACGATGTCAACCAGAGCGTTCAATAAACTGTCGGCCGCCGCCAATGTCACGAAGATCATGTAAATCAATGAGGCTCGCCTGACCACAAGCACCCAGAGCTCATGACCATCCAGTACCGGTCCAGCAAGCAGATAAATCACCAAGGCCGGCGCCAAATGAGACAGGCGGTGTAGCAATCGCCTCTTGACGATGACGTCGCTCCAGACCGTGGACGCCCGACCAGCAAATGCTTCCAAGCTACGAACGACAACACGCTTAGCAACAACATCCGCGATCGCAGCCAACACAATCACGAACCCGATGTACACGACCATTGTCAGCGCCGTCAACGTTCGATCATCGAGGCCCTGTTGAATCAACCAATCCACTAGAAAAGTCGGCATGTTCGTTAATCTTACCGCGCTCAAGGCGCCTGCAGAATCGCCCCGACGACAACGACGGACAATGTGACACAAACTGCTGCTGCCAGAGTCATCAAAACCCCCGACTTCGCCATATCCCGGATCGAAAAATAGCCAGCAGAATACGGCACTATATTGGTGGGACTTTCAGTGACCAAAATAAACGCGAGTGACGAGGTGAACGCCGCTGGTGCTGCAACACTCCATACATTCAGGCCAAGGTCCTGGGCCAACGCGATCACGATAGGCATAATGATGCTCCCAGTGACCGTGTTGCTGGAAAAGAGCAAGTGCAGCGCCGCAACAACCAAAACGACGACAAAAGGCTGCACTACAAGCGGCACAAATCCGAGCCGTCCCAAAAGCAACTGCGCCAGCCATCGGGCTGCGCCAGTTTCAAAAATCATGAGTCCAAGCGACAACCCCGCAACGATCAACACCACCCCACCCCAGTCCCACTCTCGTTGCGCCTGCTTCCAAGTCAGCGCATTAATGCCAGGCAGAAATAGCGCCACCCCCCCGAATAGTCCGACAGCCTGAAGGGACGGGTTCACAACACCGTTTGTCAACAACGAAAACAAAGGCGTGCCCAACCAAAGCGTAATCGTGACGGCAAACACCATGAGAGTCTTGCGCTCAACCGTCGTTGGAGGACCAAGGTCTTTCAATTGGCTCCTAATATCTTCGGTGGCCACTGGAAGGCGATCAATTTCAGGCGGAAACACCTTCAGCAAGATCCACCAACCCAAAGGCAACATGAGTAGCACTGCCGGGACACCTATCGTCATCCATCTAATGAAGGAAATTTCAAGACCGGCCAACTCATTGAGATAACTGAGAGCAATTGGATTCACGCCTGTCCCAGCTGGCGTGCCAACACCGCCAATAAGCGGACCATACGCACAGGAAATCATGAGGCCTCGACCAAAATTACTCTTCAACGGTGACAACCCCGCATCGCGCAGCACACCAACACCGAGCGGCATCATCATTGCCGCTACAGCCATGTCAGTAATCCACATAGACAGAGCGGCGCCCGCAACAAGAAACCCAAGAAGAACCCGGTCCGTCTTTGTGCCCACTATGCGTAACACGTGAAGTACTAGACGTTTCCCAAGGCCGGAATGTGAAAACCCTGCCGACAACATCGAAACGCCGATGAAGAAAGTAATGATGGGGTTCCCGAATCCAGCGGCCACCACCGACGGGTAATCGGCAATGCCGAACACTGGAATCAACAGCAGAACGAAGAGAGACGTCACTGCGAATGGAAGGGCTTCTGTAACCCAAAGGGTTACGGCGAATAACAAGATGCCAAGACAAGCCTTCCCGTGCGCTGTCAGCGCGATAGCTTCGCCGTTCCGAATGAGTGCCGGCGGGTTCGGCAACGCGTTGACCACAACCATCAAGACAACGGCTACGCCAACAATCCAAATACCGCGGTTTACCGATGAGTGTGTAGAGTCTTGAGGATCAACCATGGCACAAATCGCCTAAGTCACAATCTCCACGTTGACCTTCGTTGAAGGAACTTCCTATGACTGTGAGATCAATTGTTTCAATGACTGTCTGCACCAAGCCGTCTAAGTAACTCGCCAATCGAGGAACGAGCC
>CAZUZW010000081.1:0-9652 GCA_964624855.1 uncultured Vicinamibacteraceae bacterium | reverse complement strand
TCGCTTCATGATTCTAGCTAAAGTTGTTGGGACCGTGGTGGCCACCCGCAAGGATGACCGTCTAGTTAGTTCTAAGCTACTCTTGGCTCAGCCAATCGACCCACGTGGAAAAGCGCAGGGCAATCATCTGGTTGCAGTCGATACTGTTGACGCCGGGTTCGGTGAAACCGTGCTCATAGTTAGTGGAAGTTCAGCGCGAATGGCGGCTGGCCTTAAGGATATGCCAGTAGATGCCGCAATTGTGGGGATAGTTGATTCGGTGAATGTCGACGATTAATTCGTTCTAATCTTTATCGGCGGAATGCTATGCATCTTGGGCGGGTGATAGGGACCGTAGTTGCAACCCAGAAGGTGTCGAGCCTTCAAGGCTTGAAGTTACTTGTGTTGCAACCATTGGCTGCCGACGGTAGTTCAGTAGGTAGTGCCATCATCGGCGTCGACAGTGTTGGTGCCGGTGAGGGCGAGCATGTGTTTTTCGTTCGCGGCCGAGAAGCGAGCCTACCGTTTTTGCCAGACGAGGTGTCGACCGATGCCAGTGTCGTGGGCATAATTGACCACTGGAACGCGGAACCCATGTCACGCCGAAATAAGCGTTAGTCGAATGCGGATCGGACGGGTGATCGGTACCGTGGTGGCGACATGCAAACACGAAAAACTCGTGGGTGCAAAGTTGTTATTGATTCAGCCTATTACGCCTAAGTCTAAACCCGTCGGCAATGTTGTCCTTGCGGTCGACGCGGCGCAGGCCGGTCTTGGAGACACCGTCCTATTGGTCGTTGAGGGGCGAGCGGCCATATCTGCGCTCCGCCGAGCTGGTGCTCCTGTCGATGCTGCAGTCATTGGAGTCGTTGACCAGATCGAATCTACTCCGGCCAGAGCCGGTCGTTGATCGACCCTTGTCTGTTTAAACAAACTAGTCTATGGGTGGACGTCTACATTCCGACACACCGCGTCTATCTACCAGCGCAGTGATGCGGATGCTGGAGTCAGCCATTAAAGAAATGGATGATCCGGCAATAGAGAAGATCGCAGAAGATCAAAAATCTGATTCATTCCAGGTTCTAGTGGCCACGATGTTATCAGCGCAGACGAAGGATGCTGTGACATTCGCTGCGTCGACCAGGTTATTCAGACGAGCTAAAAGTCCTCGCACAATGGCTAGATTGAGCGTGGCAGAAATAGAGCACCTCATCTATCCCGTCAGCTTCTATCGAAATAAAGCGAGACATGTGAAGGAGACGTGCAGCCAGTTGGTGACGAGATTCCACGAGCAGGTGCCATCTACCATGGACGAACTGTTGACACTACCAGGCGTTGGGAGAAAGACTGCCAATCTTGTGTTGATTGTAGCGCTCAGAAGTAAGTCGAATATCTGTGTCGACACCCACGTGCATCGGATTTCGAACCGACTGGGATGGGTTAAGACGAAAACACCAGAACAAACAGAAATAGCATTGTATGACGTGATGCCACGTCGATGGTGGGCGTCGGTCAACCTCTTCCTGGTGACGTGGGGACAGAATGTCTGCCGGCCTGTTTATCCTCTTTGTGGGCGCTGTGACATTTCAAGACAATGTCCGAAAATTGGGGTAAACCATGTCGGACGGTGAAGAGCGATGTAGATGAGCGGCAACGACGTTGATTGGCTCCGTGTGTATGCACTTATCGTCTCAGAGTTTGCTTAAACGTTCTTTAAAATTACTTCTTTGGCGCCACTCGGATGTGATTAGCGGGCGAAGTCTGCCAACTGCTCGACTGCTCGATCGATGATACGTGTAATCGCTGACGATCGAGATTTATAGTTGTTGGCCAAAATTGCGAAGACAAGTGTTTCTCCGTCGCGAGTCTGGACAAACCCTGAGAGGCCGCTGACATTTGACATCGTTCCTGTTTTTGCGCGGGCGTTGCCAGTCGCATTCGTTCCTTTCATGCGGTGGGCCAGGGTGCCGTCTTGTCCGGCGATCGGAAGCGTTGCTTCGAAGATGGTCGCCGATTGAGAGTTCAGTCGAACATGTTCAAGTACTCGGACCAGAGCTTCTGGCGTGATGTAGTTGTAGCGTGAAAGTCCAGACCCATCCAATATTATGAACTGGTCAGTTTCGATCGACCATGATTCAAGCAAGTCTTTGACGACTATTTGACCGGCCCCTATGGTTCGTCCATGTTTATCGCCGAGGGTGCGAAAAATAGTTTCTGCGTATAGGTTTTGGCTCCGTTTCATCATGCCGATCGCAAATTCAGACAAGGGTGACGATTGATGATCTAACAGCAGGTGACTATTTTCTTCTGACTGTAAAATTGTGTTCGAGTCGATGTCATTGATATCAACGGTTTCACCCATAACTTCGATTCCTTCTCGCAGAAGCGTGTGATGAAAGCCTCGCAGAAAGAATAGCGTTGGATCATCGACTGAAACCGGTAGCCGAATAGATTCCGTATCGACAGGAATTGCCCCTTGTAGTTCGAGTGTTGCTTGTCCGGGGAGACGTAAGAGCCGAAGCGACGACTCGCTGTGACGGGGGCTGGTCACGGTGCGATTAACTAGCGTCAGCCCACTTGCGCTTTCCTCAATATGTGCTGAGGGTGTTTGTCCCGCCGCCGGACTAGGCGTGATAACGAGATGTACGGTGTTCTCACGATAGGTCAAAGCACTCGTAGGTGCGGCGAATCCAAAGATGAGATCGTCCCAACTCCATCCGGGACCTAAACGAGTCCCAGGCCATGTTGCCCCCGCGTCCATTGCGCGATCGTCGCCGATAAGACGGCCAGTGATACGTGTAATACCAGCCATCTTGAGTTTCTTCGCCCAGTCAGTAAAGAGATTCTTTTCGTTGTCGATAGTAGGGTCGCCAGATCCCTGCACTATCAGATCCCCATTGAGCACGCCGTCTTTGATTGGACCCGTTGCGATAAGACGAGTGTCGAATGTGAAGTCCCAGCCGAGTTGTTCGACAGCGGCAGCCAACGTAACTATCTTGAGGGTGGACCCCGGAATCAGTAGGGTACGTGAATTGAGACTGTACAGGGTTTGGTTTCGGTCAAGTGAACGGATATGCACACCCCAGATGGCGGGCGGTGTCGACTTGTCTCTGAACAGGTGATTCAGATCTTGCTGCAGATCAATTGCAGCCGCACTTGAATCGGTTCCGCGCGTTGTGTCGGTTGGTGCAACGGTGAGCGGTGGAGCGGCTCTCCCGGCACAACCTGACAATGAAACGAGAAAAATAACGGCGAATGGACAGACGAATCTTAAACCTTTGCCTCGCACTATATGAGATGTTACGGGCGACCCAAACTGGATTTCAAGATTCTTGATTTTTGAGCGTTGCCAGCGACTCAAGGGCATCATCTACTGTTCGAGTATCAAGAATGGCCGCTCCTGGCTCACCGACGCGGACGCCATAAGTCACGTCTCCAGACCGCCATAGAGTCACCAGGTCCTCTTGACTGACCTCATCAGCTCCCGAAGTATTAAATTGGATCTGAGCGGTCAAAAGTAATGAGTTCTCGTTAAAGGTAACGTCGTCCCTCGTTTCGACGAATGATTCACCGCGGAGGTTTGACAGTTTCCCAAGAAAGTCATCCATCTGTGTTCGGTCTGCCGCTATTGAATCGGGAGATACCTGCATCCAGGATGATCCAGATTCTTGGTTTTCTGCTTCGACCTTCTCAAACACAGCGCTTCCGTCGGTCTGCTGTATTTCGATTCTGGAGGCGTTGAAGGGGCTGAAATCGAATAAGTTTTTATCGCGGAACTCACTTGCGGCGCGTGCGAGGTCGTCTACTAGCGTGGAATCAATCGTAAATACAACCGGTCGAGACGCATCGCGGGCGTACAACGTGCTGTCTGAAGCATCATTCCCAACGATGAGTGTGGCCGTTGCACTTCCTAATCGAATCGTTGCGGTTAATCTTGGGTCAGAAAGTCCGTAATCGGCAACAGTGGTTTCTTCTGCTTCTTCGTCGAACGCGTTTTCGCTGACCACTGACTGCATCTGACCATTACTTAGTTGTCCCACCAGGCCCTCGACGGCGCTGAAATCGGCCTTGGCATCCCACGGCTGCTGTAGTGTCCATTCATTCTGAGCCTTTTCCAGTCGTATTAATGCTGCGCTTGATTGAATCTCGAATTGGTCAACATCGGATGTGTCAAATCCGAGGATTGTCTTGTCGCGCAGGTCAAATGGTGATTTCGCAAACGTAGTGTCAAGGTGAGCCGCGACGAGAACGACCCGGCCACTGTCTGCAAGCATGGCGTACCGCTCGCCTCCAGTTGGCGTCGAGTCACCGATCAGGAGGCGTTCTGATGGGGAACCACTAGCCGCAACAAAATCAACGGCGACCGCGGGCGCGTCAAGGCCAAAAGGCGCGAAATCCACTACATCTTCAGCGACAACACGCTGAATCTGCAGTGTGGAGAGTGCTGAAGTGATCGAAGACACTTGTGTTTCGTCTGCAACCGCCGTCACAGGACCAGTGAGTCTCCATTCGTTCCCGTCTTCGCTTTGTTCGAGGATTGTTTCCTGACCGTTTGTCGTGATTGTTAGCTGCGCGAAGTCTTCACTGGGCACGTCCACTAAGGATTCGTTGGGAGGTAGTTCCGATGCTGGAGGACGTTCAAGTTCAACGAAATATACGTACGAACCGAGCGCTACGAATGCAACGAGCAGGGTGAGAGTGGAGTATCCGCGTCGCATGTGCTACCGTCTCCGCCACCATGTCACTAAACCTGTGCCAATGACCGCTGCAGGAATCATGAGTAGTGACATCCAGGTGATTCGAAGTTGTTGGTCAGCCGTTAGGGTGATCCGACGATCTTCCGGTTGTCTTGGCCGGATCGAAATCAAGTTTTCTTGCTGAGCGAGCCAGTTGATGGTGTTCAGTGCGAGGTCTCGATTTCCTTGGATACCAAGTGAGCCATTTGCCGCAAAGTCAGAATCACCGATCACCGCGACGCGGGTTTCTGGGGCGGGAGAGTCGTCTTCTTGGTTTGCTTGCCCTGGGAGCGCATCGGGTTCATCGGGTCGTGACGGATTTGCAGCGACGGTAACAGCCGCGCCAATCGCAATGGGTCCTGGTGTGTCAGTGTCACCCATTTCTACTTCACCAGCTTCCAGTTCGGTCAGGTCACTTTCTGCCCAACTCCGCGGTGATGTTTCGATGAAGACCTGAGCAACCCGGTCATTCTGGCTGGCTGCATTGATTCCGACGGAACGGGTCAGCGGGAATGCCGTGAGAAGGGCAAAGTCCTCTGTGATTGGATGGGCGGGATAGGTGGCCGCCACAGGTACCGTTGCATTGGTACCCAGGAACTGCCCCATTCCACTGACGTCAACCACTACGTCGTTACGGACCTCGATACCCCATTCCGCAATGAATGCAATCAAGTTCACTTGGGGTGATGCGGCGAGATCATCATTCGGGTCAAGTAAGAACAGTGCCTTTCCGCCGTTCTCGAGATACGTTCTGAGAGCGTCTATTTCGCCTGGAAGATAGTCGGTTTCAGGGCCAGCTGCGATGATGACAGAGGCGTCTGGAGGCACTTGGCCGGTTTGAGCCAAGATGATCGTGTCGACCGCCAAATTGTCCCGTAGGAGCGCTTCACCCAATCCTCCGTATGCGTCACGGTCTGTGCCTTCCGGCTCTCGTTCGCCATGACCTTGGATAAAGTAGACACGTTGTTCTTCACCTTCTATGACCTTTATGAGGCCGTTGGTTAGTTCTTGTTCAGCGTCGGAAACTACTCGTTCGATACGGTCCTCGTATTCGAAGACGACGGTGCCATACGACTGAACGTCGTACTGCCTTGCCCGGAGGGGGTCCTTGTCTATGTCCACAAATTCAAGTGACACTTGGGATGATCGGTACTCATACTCCGCCAGGCGGTCACGATACGCTGGAAATTCAACGTCCCGTGCGAACACGACGATGCGGATTGGTGATTCAAGCGACTCTAAAATCTGAACCGTTTGGTCTGACAGAGAATATTGACTACCCGCCGTTAGGTCCCATCGTGTGTTCTGACGCAAGAGAATGAAGTTAATCGCGACAAGAATTCCCAGAGCCAGAATGACACTTGAGGCAGCTAAAGCCCCATATCGAGCTTGGCGGACTCCGAGGGAGTCAATGATTTCACGCCATTGCGTGAGGCCGTAAAGTCCAATAACAACAATGCCGGCCACCGCTGACCACCACCACACCTCCTGTTGGTCTGGCATGGTAAATCGGACGACCAAAGCTCCGCCGACGAGCGCAATGCCTACCCAGCCAAGCAGTTCAGAAAGTTTCTTAGACATAGGGTCTCATCCTCTCCAGCGTTCACTATCAACTGACTTAGCAGTTAAAAATAGTCCGAAGATGATGAAGCTGGCGTAGTACGTCAGGTGGCTTGTGTCGATGACGCCTTTTGAGAAGTCGTCAAAATGGTCGAGAACAGACAGGTAGGCAAGTACTTGACTCGTTGTCGTACCGCCAGCGGGATCACCTAACCAACTGATCACCCAAAACAAAAGGAGTACCGCGAATGTCACCATACCGGCCACAACCTGGTTCTTGGTCGCACTGGAAATCAGTAGGCCAATCGAAATGAACGATGCACCCATCAGGAAAAGCCCTAGGTAGCCACTTAAAATCGGTGCCAACTCAGGTTCTCCGTACCAAAAAAGAATTGCCATATGAATTCCAGTGACTGCCAGCATCAAGACGAATAGACAGACCGCACCAAGAAACTTTCCCAAGATGATCTGCCAATCTGTCAGCGGCGATGAGATCAGCAATTCAATAGTTCCGGAGCGTTTTTCTTCCGCGTACGATCGCATGGTGATCATCGGGAGCACAAACAGCATGATTACCCCTGTGTTACCTAGTAGCGGTCGAATCATGTACTCGTTTATGTTGATAGGTGGAGCACCTTGCATCATGCCCGCCTGTAGGCTGATGCGGAGCAGGAAGCTGAGCGAACTGACGAAAAATACACCAAAGAGGACGGCGAATAACCCGACTACCACATAGGCTATGGGCGAAACGAAATAGGATTTGAGCTCTTTGTTGGCAATTGCAAGAATATTGCTCATAAGTTTTTAGCCTCCGGTCGGTAGAGAGGGTGGCGGCTCTTCGGCGACCACATTCTCATCAGTATCTGTCGTCTCGTCCTGTGTGGTCAGCTCAAGGAAGACGTCTTCCAGGCCCATCTTGTCTCGACGTAACTCGAGAAGTCCCCAACGATTGGAGACCACGGCATTAGCCAGATGTTGTCTTGTCTGACCACCTTGCGCTGTCTGGACCTCGACGATACTCGTGCCGTCTTTACTGGAATCAACGGTAACACTGGCTACACCATCGATCTGAGCCAGTACTTCTGTAGGGTCGGCGCCGTCCGTAGCAATTTCTAGGCGAACCGTCTCCGATCCAGCGAGACGCCTTTTCAGGTTTTCCAGCGTGTCCACTGCTACAACGCGCCCCGTCTTGATGATGGCCACCTGCGTGCATGTGTGTTCCACCTCTGGAAGAATGTGGGTGCTTAAAATGATGGTATGGTCTCCAGCCAAATCTTTGATTAGTTCACGTGTTTCACTGATTTGCTTCGGATCCAGACCGGCCGTTGGTTCGTCCAGAATTAACACGTCCGGGTCATGCAAAATTGCTTGTGCGAGTCCGACTCGTTGTCGATATCCTTTCGACAGTTTGCCGCAGTGTCGGTTGGCAACATCCGTCACGTTCGTCCGGGCCATAACAAATTCGATTCGGTTGGTCCGGTCCGATGCTTTAACGCCACTAATTCTGGAGGCAAAGGTTAGATATTCTTGAACGGTCATATCTGGATACAGTGGTGGCGTTTCTGGAAGGTAGCCCGTACGCCGTTTAGCTTCGATCGGTTCTTCGAAGATATCGAAGCCTGCGACCAGTGCTCTACCTTCGGTAGCTGGAATGCAGCCCGTGAGAATTCGCATGGTCGTCGTCTTTCCTGCGCCATTAGGTCCGAGAAAGCCCAGAATCTGACCTGGCTCAACTTTAAAGCTGACGTCGTCCACTGCGGTGAAGCTGCCGTATCGTTTTGTGATGTTCTGAACCTCAATCACTGAGGAAACTCCTTACAGTTATCTCTGGTCTAGTTCAGGAAACTCTCTCGCTTATCTTTCAGACGACTGCATGTCGCAGATGGCCGGTCGGTTCTTTGGGTTCGTCAGCTGTAACATACAGAAGAGAAGTGAATTACATCGACAGGCGGTCAATATAAACGCACAAATTAGTGGTGTCAATACGGGATTCTTCAGATTTTGCTTGCATGCAACAAGCCTCCGCTTATTCAAATGAAAGTGGCGGCTCATCTTCTTGTCGGTCGATTAATTGGTCGATGTCAGATTGGTCAGACGCTTCGACTCTTTCAAACTGGAGCCCCATGCCGGTCCTGTGGTCACTCCAAGCCACGCGCGATTCTGCCTCTATGTCACGCGATGATCCGGGTAGTCGAAATTGCAGCAGCACTCTTGTTCCAACCTCTAGAGGTGCGAGGGTTCGAACCGCTAAGCCGCCCTTACTTACATTAAGTGTCGGAGCGGTTGCGACAGTATCAGCAAAACGGACAGTGACCGGAAGGTTCAGCGTCATGCGAGTGCTGGTACGGCGGTCAAAACTATCTGGAAATAGTCTGGGAACTAGGGACGGAACGATGTGGTTTTCGGCACAGTGTTCGTTGATAAATGAATCAATACCAAGATTTGAGAGTGCTCTAATTTCAGCTGCACTTCTGACCGAACCACTGAGAACGACAATAATCGCTTTTGCAGCACGGGTTTTAAAGGCTTGCGTAACGTGGGTATAAGGACTCCAAATTTGCAGGTCAAGTAACACAAGATCAGCCGTAGGTTGTGAGCTGCTTGTCTGGGCAACTAATTCATTTTCTGAAGTCACCTCCAGTATGTTGTGTCCTGCATCTTTAAGAGCGGCCGAAAATCTCGTCCTCGTGTGGGTATTTCCGACGGCGATGATGATGGTTCTTGGCGAGGATGGCAGTTGTGTCATCAAGATTTCTTATAGAATTTACTGGATATTTTCCCTTAACGGTGGTGTCAGGGCTATATGGCTGGTAGATGTCCAGAATGCGACGTTGAGATTGAGTCAGATGCGTTAGACGAGTTTGACGTTGACATGGGCGACCAGTTGTTCTGTACTGTTTGTGCTGCCAGCCTTGTGGTTTCTAAGGTAAATCCGGTCGAATTGGTGGTTGAGGCCACTAGTCAGCCGGTCGACCCTGACGATCATGATTGATGAATCGGGACCAGGCTGACAAATAAGCTCTTGGATATAGACACCAAGGGCAGGTAACTTATTGACAGTTTTCGGTTAACTTTGTAAGCTCACGAGCGCTCATAGTGTATCGATTTGGAACTCTAGCGTAGTGATAATTGCTAACGCATAACAATGGCAAGATGTGTTCGGGTGATATGGAGAGAATTATGAAATCCGCATGGCGAAACCTGACGGCTTTAGCTCTTTGTGCCGCATTTGTGCTCGGCGCAGCCGCATGTTCTTCTAATCCCCCACCTGAGCCGCCGCCGCCTCCGCCGCCGCCGCCTGCGCCGCCGCCGCCGCCGCCGCCCCCCCCCCCCGCCCCCCCCCCCCCCCCCCCCCCCCCCCCCACCAACAAAGAACA
>CAZUZW010000080.1:0-9661 GCA_964624855.1 uncultured Vicinamibacteraceae bacterium | reverse complement strand
AAAGACTCCAGCGGGTGGTTCAACCTGAACAAAATCTGTTATGGAGGGCACGTCATCGTAGATGTGCTCATCAAGATCGCCATCGAGATCGAACGTCCCGTTAAGACGAACAGCGCGAAGCGTCGCCCGTCCAGAGTCACTGCGCACGATCACATCAGGCGCGACAGGTGGCGGAGGGGCCCCGGTCACCAGTTCGACCGTCTCAGTATCTCGTAGCGTCCCAGCCACTTGTTCAAGTCGCTCGTCAGCCGAATTCGGCAGCAGCAGCAACTGCCCTGCCTGCCGTTCGCCTTCAGTCGCTCTCGACTGAACCGGTCGTAGATCCGCTGCTGATTCTCCGAGCAAATCGAGACCCGCCGATACACGGTCTTGCAGTTCGAATAGATTGTCCAGTTCACCGTCTACAACAATCGCACTTCTGACTAGTCCTGATTCGACGACCACAACCCGCGGTGTTAGCCGGAGACGGTTGCCAATCCGTTGATAACCGCCCGTCACCAAGAGATCAGCGCCAAGGTCTCGACAGAGCTCGAGCAACCGCCCATCAGTCGCCGATTCGATACCCGCACGTTCCAATTCCCGCAGGACAGACTCAGGATCAAGGATTCGGATATCTTCGCGAACGGATAGCCCAGCGACCAGTGCCTCAACAAAGCCAACGCCAACCCATGATATTTCTTGATCTCGCGAGAGATTCGTAAACGGCACAACTGCGACCGCCCTGCGAGGGCTATCGACGTCTAATTGAACCGGCTGGGCCAAGAGTGGCGTCGAAACAAACGGTTGAACCAGACATGCACACACCACAAGAGAAAGAAAATCACAGCGCCCTCTGCAATACATCTTCACAAAACCGATCCGCAGACGCGCCACTCGCCCAATACAAATCTCACTCACAACACGATCACCTTCGCTCTGGAGAACCCTAACTGCATCACTTCTAACTCGCACCCCCACCATCGGCCAAAAATCGATCGTCACACGCCATGCGTCTGACTCCGGCCGAATGCAAAATTTAAAAGGAAATATACCGGTTGGCTATTAGACGCACTAACGCGGACATCAAACCAGTAAAACTCATACAGCTCGACTGGATCGAAAGTTAGACCGAAGTATCTACACTAGTTTTAGGGGCTGAGACTTCCAGTCCTGGGAACCTCAGTGCCGCATTTAACAATCACAGCAACCCCTTTGATGGTTCGCGCCCGTCGTTATTGCTCTGCCTGAGCTCTTTCTTGGGACCGATGCCCAGCCAGTATCCCTTCCATCGCAATGTTGCCCTCATGGCAGGCAAATTCAAACACAGCGTCTTCACTCTTCTTGAGCGAAATTACTACGGTCCAAGGTCGCGTCCAGTGAGTCGGGTCAGTAAACGTCAGTTGCCAATTGAGTGTCTCGGGACCGACACGAGTAAAACGTTCCACCAGCTTAAAATTCTCAGACGACCCCATGAAGTCACTCTTCGTAGAATAGTTAGTCGTTTCGACCACCAGTGTGTCGCCGTCCCAATGAGCCCTGGAATCACCCATCCACTGACGAAGGTTATCCTCCAGGTGCGGTCTGCCGTCCAACGGAATGATTCGGACGTCGTGAATCAATTCCTTCAAGATGGCAACGTTATCCGCAGTCTGCACGACCTGAAAATAACTGTTGTACCCCGCACGAATTCGCGGCACACCGTAGGTAATACAACGGTCAGAATTGTTTCGGTCAGTGGTCCAATCGGCTGGATGATCTTCCCGATGAGACCGTCGCTCCGCGGTGCGCGTAGACCCCTCTGCGGTTAAGGCTGGCACACGTCCATCAGGCGGGTCCACCACTAGCGCGGTGCGATTTTCAAATTCTCGATCAATCAGCCAGAACTGATTGTAGTTACCAGTGCCCGTGTCAGACGAGGTGTAACCCTGCTGGTCTGCCAGCGCTGCCTCAAACACACTGTCGCCAAAAGCCGCGTCGGTCTCACCGTTAAACAGCTCTCTCGCTCGCAACGACAAATCGGCCACTTCCTCTTCCGTCAACTCTGCTCTATCCGACAAAATATCCGGACGCTCCAACGGCGTGGCGCTATTGTTAGCCCAGACACCCTGCAGATCAGGATGGCCGTCCGGTGTCCGCGGCACAGTCCAGCCCTGCGACTCAGTCGTTCCGGTCTGCCCCGTAACCGGGACAAACACAACCAACGCAATAATTAGTGCCATCATGCCCACAAACAGTCCTCGATAATTCATATCGACTCCCTTACAGAGTTCTTTGGTTACCTAGAGTCCGTACGTTCACCGTTGGTCGACCAATCCAGTGCGCGGGACAGTGCCATGTTACCTCAGTTACAAGCCGTCCGCGTATCGAAAGTCGTTTTCCCGAATGACCTGCTTGACTTGGTGCCGCCAGAAGACCTATACAGAAACTGAATAATTCGATTATCAGCCCATTCTGGAGAGCGTAGATGGCTAGTCGGCTGCACCACAGACTTGTTTCAGTGCTGTCAATATTGCTTTTATTCGTTTTATCCACAGCGCCACTGGATGCCCAAACCACACCATCCTCTGTCCAACGTGCGTGGGACGGCCATCCTGACTTGAATGGCATCTGGCAAGCTCTTGGCACAGCCCATTGGGACCTGCAAGACCACCCGGCCAGCGCCGGTCACCCAGACATGGGAGCCATAGGCGCCACTCCCCCGGGCCAAGGGGTCGTCGTCGGGAATGAAATTCCGTATCAGCCGTGGGCAATCGCACAGAAACAGACCAACTTCGACAATCGCCTGACCGACGATCCGGAGCTCAAATGTTATCTACCTGGTGTCCCACGTGCGACATACTTGCCGCACCCGTTTCAAATTATTCAGGGCGATAAGAAGATCATGGTCGTCTATGGCTTCGCTGAGGCGAATCGTACGATTCACATGGATATGGACGATCCTCAACCGGCACCAATTGACAGTTGGATGGGACGATCTCATGGACACTGGGACGGCGACACGCTGGTGGTTGAAGCCAGTGAATTCAATGGCGAAGCGTGGTTCGACCGGGCTGGAAATTTCGCCAGTAACGCGCTCCGTGTAGTTGAGCGTTATACACCGATGGGCCCGAACGCGTTAATCTACGAAGCCACCATAGATGACCCTGAAGTCTTCACCAGGCCGTGGAGTATTCGTATGCCACTCTATCGCCGCTTAGAAGACCACGCGAGGGTTCTAGAATTCAAATGTGTCGAGTTTACCGAGGACCTTCTCTACGGGCATTTACGTCGAGATCCGACACGATGACTACCGCTAAATCCGGAGGCACTGCGCCATGATCTGGTACCAAAATCGACTCTTGTTACTGCTGATGGGTATCGTCATGGTCGTCTTCCCCACCACGGCCGATGCCGCAGACTACCACCATGTTCACATCACGGCTTCAAGTCCAAGTGAAGCCGTCAATTGGTATACCGAATACCTAGACTGCCAGCCAATCGCTGACCGCAGTGATGCCGCCGTCTGCGATGGCATTGAACTCGTATTCGTTGTGCAGCCAACCATGGGTGGCACGCAAGGCACGGGTGTAAATCACATTGGTTTTTCCTATGCCGACCTGGCAGCAAAAATGTCGGAACTCGAGGCAATCGGCGTGCGGGGATCCGGTGTTCGCCTACAACGGTTTCCGGACGGCTCTACCCTGCGTGACGTACCAGGATTATTTAAAATTGGATTTATCTTTGACCCGTGGGGCACACGAATCGAACTGGTTGAAGATCCAGAATATCTTGGCTTTCATCACATTCATTTAAGCGCCGAAGACCCTCCGTCAACACTCGCATGGTATCGAGACGCGTTGGGAGGCCAACCAGCTAGTCTTCGAGGTCAGCTCGATGGCCTTCTCTTTAATGATGTCTGGCTTTTCGCGTCCCAACACCAAGAAGGCACACCGGCTACCACCGAAGGTCGAGCGATCGACCATATTGGATTCTCGGTCACCAACCTCGATTCCGAAGCCGAAGCCATGAATGACCTCAACGTTCGCTTTGCACAGCAACCGATCGTTCCAGAGAACGCTAGAACTTCCGCGAAACGGGCGTTCATCCATGGACCTGACAACGTAAGAATAGCCGTTGTCGAGGCCGGTTTTGCAGGCGTAGCGACAGAACGCGACCGAGTCGACGTCGCAGCGGCGGCAGAGCCCTATGACACACCTCAAACACCGTGGGGGGAACCTGATTTGCAAGGTCTATGGACTGGAAATTCATCGCATGGTATTCCGCTCGAGCGCCCGCGTGAGTTAACAGACGTGGACATCCTGACACCCGAAGAGGCCGAGGCTCGCCGTGAACGCGGCACTCTCGGTAGCATTTGGGGTTACGAACGCGAGTGGCGAGACACGACTCTCGGGTACGTCAAGACCGCGCCGTCCACCCAAGTGGCCATGATCACAGACCCACCCAATGGTCGAATGCCTCCTCGGACCGCCCGCGGCGAAGAATTGGCCGCCCAAGCACGGACCGAACAAGCAGAGATTCGGTCTCGCCCAGCCGGTGGCCCCGAGGACCTCTCACCTTACGTCCGCTGTATCACGAGGGGTCTCCCTCGCATGATGATGCCTGGTGTGTATAACAACGGCCTGCAAATTGTTCAGGGCCCAGGGTTCGTCGCCATCCAAAAAGAAATGGTCCACGAAACGCGCATAATCCCTACAACACCTCGCGAACCTGTGGGGTCCGACCTAACCACATGGCTCGGCGACCCGCAAGGCCGATGGGACGGAAACACTCTGGTCATTGAAACTAAAACCTTTAATGGTCGAGCGCCTTTTCAGGGCTCGAGCGATCACCTGACTCTTGTCGAGCGCTATACACGCGTTGGTGAGACCAGACTCAAGTACGAATTTACGATCAATGACCCCACTATCTGGACCCAACCATGGACTGGGTCCTTTCATTTCGATCTTGACAATGAGCAGTATGAACTTGTCGAGTACGCGTGCCATGAAGGGAACTACGGCATGACGAACATTCTCAGCGGCGCCCGAGCACAAGACGCGACTTCCCCTTAATATCAAAGCGGTTCTACAACAGGAGACGCGATGCACAGGATCTTGTTCAGTCTGATACCGATACTCGCCGCAACTATTCCGCTCATCATCACAGAGACATCGATCGTGGCTCACCACGCTTTCTCTGCAGAATTCGATGCGAGTCGTCCCGTGGCACTTCGAGGAAAAATTACAAAAATGGAATGGATTAATCCTCACGCTTGGATGCATCTCGAGGTTACAAACGACGATGGCACTGTCGACAGCTGGATGATCGAAGCCGGTCCTCCCGGCGCGCTCGTTCGTAGAGGTTGGACGCGAGATTCCGTCATCCCAGGCACCGAGGTCCTTGTAGAAGGCTACCAAGCACTCGACGGAGGATTTCGGGCCAACGGGCGAGACGTCACGTTCCCGGATGGGCGGAGATTATTCGCTGGTTCTTCTGGAACGGGCGCTCCAATCGACGGACGTGACCCAACAGAAACGTCGCCGCGGTGACCTAAAGTTACTGCACCCCATCCTGACTCGACGTCTCTGACGGCATCAGGTGATACGTGGACTCTGTAACAGAATCCACCTTGTCTCTCGAATAGAAAATCGGGAAATACCGGTCGCCGGCCCATAGCGCAAATAGATCTCGGTAGTGAGGATTCGCGGGGTCACCCGATTGTCCTGGACTGTTCAGTCCTACTGAATTGTCCCAGTTCTCTGTATCGGTGATGATCATAAAAGACGCGCCGGAAGTTTGATTGTCTCCCGAACCCGTATTGTGCACGGTCCCTGCGTAACCACCACGCGGTAACGGACCCACATCAAGCTGTCGCCTTATTTCTGGACTAACGGCCGCGCTCATGGGATGCCGGATAAGCGCATGCTTGAACTTCTGACTTCCGTACTGCCATCCGCTCATATCATTCGTTTCGAACCGTTCCTCGAGACTCGTCATTGCCTGCTTCAGACTTGTTCGAAGGATCTGGTCTCGGCCGTCAATCGGGTCATCTCCAAACCGACCATCCGGTGCGACCAACCAGTCAATCATGCGCTTGGTATTCACGCCGCGAAAAAGCGCGGATGCTTCCGCAGGGATGACCACCGTGTGCAGGTTCTCTCTCAACTGTCGCTCCCAGCTTACATAGATCGCGGCTTCGACCGATGTCTTATCAAGCACGTAGTCCCAGTTCAATAACTTCGTGCGTGCCACCGCCACCTGTCCCTCAAGTCCAGGAAGGCTCCGCAACAACGGTACGATGTTTCGTGCGGCCACTGACAATTCGTCCATCATCAGGTCCATCATGTCGACCATAGTGAGATGGCGCCCTGATTCCAACACTTCGGTAACCCTCGCAGCACGCATCTGGTCACCCCACGTGTAGTGCAACGCATCCCAGTACGGATAGTTGTCCGGCACCGTGTAATTATTCGCCGTTGCATAAAATCCTTGGTCGGGATTCACCACATGCGGAAGCGCTTTAATTGGCAGATACCCGTCCCACTCATACCGGCCATCTCCAGGCACGGGCACCAACCCACTATGGTGAGGACGAATTGGCGACACACCGACCGCCTGATATCCGATGTTCCCGCGTTTGTCGGCCCACACCATATTCTCTGAGGGAATTCGACTAAAACTACAGGCTTCACGAAATTCCTCCCACGTGGTCGCCTGATTCATGCGCAAACTCGCGAGATACGGCGCCGAGCCATAATCAAGCCACGCTGCGGCTATCGCATATGCCTTGTGGTGAGCCTCGTCTTCATACAACACAGGCCCATGCCGTGTGTACTTCAGGTTGACGGAAATCTCGCCTTGGCCTTTGACCGAAATCGTATCCTCAATAACGGTCATGTCTTCCCACCGACCCAGGTACCGATATTGATTCGAGTCGTCCGGGTTGATGTCGTAGACCAACAAGTCTTCATTGTCCTGCCCGAACACGGTCAAGCCCCAAGCACCGTCCTCATTGTGTCCAATTGAAACCCCGGGAAGAACTGGTTCCCCACCTCCGATAACATTCCAGCCCGGGGCCACGAGATGAACCCAGTAACGGAGCGATGGAGCGGCCTGGCCACGGTGCGGATCATTGGCCATAATTGGAAAACCCGTCAGTGTTTTGCTTCCAGCCACGACCCAGTTATTGCTTCCGATCGCATCGTAATCCTCAACCTGTAAATCAATCTCACTCGGCAAGGCAGACGCCAGTCGGTCATGCGCATTTGGGTCAGCCCGATGATCCGCGACGATATCGTCAGGTTCAAACTGTATGCGCCGGCGATGCGCACGATATAAACGGAGAATGTCATCATCTAATAGAGAGACATCAATGGCGGGGTCAATACTGAGGTCCGGATCGCCAAAGTAGTAATTAATCTCCTTCACTCGTTCGGCACCCAGTAATGCAACCGCCTTCGCATTGTTGATCTCCTGCGTGATATTGGCGACTAACCCGTTATGCCGAGACACCACCACTTCTGGCGTCCACAGACCTGGCGTAAGACCGAGCAGTTGAAATTCAATCGGTAGCAAGTCTGGATGTTGCTGGGTTCGCTTGATGTAGGCATTAATTCCATCGACGAACGCGGGAATGATCGTGTCGCCCCTAGGGTGATAATGCCGCATCTCAGTCGTCATATCACCGCGAAATTGATGCAGCCGTGCGCCAATATCCCGGTCCAGTGCACGCTCACCAAGAATCTCCGCAACCGTTCCTGTCGCCTGACGACGCCAGAGCTCGAACTGAAACAAACGATCTCGAGCAGCACTATACCCCGGAGCAAAAAACAGGTCGTGCTCGTTCTCCGCATAGATATGCGCAATACCCCACCGGTCGGTAACCACCTCCACGGGCGCTATTAGTCCGTCCACATGAAGTCTCTCGCTCTGCGCGCGAAGAACCGCCTGCGAGATACCGACCGCAGTTACCACCAACAACACAGCGAATAGTCGTCTCAGTGTCAAAAGATCAGCTCCCCTACATCCCTGCCTGTTCACGGACATATCGTGCCACCTCTTCGTGCGTCGCAAACCATACATCACCCATTGATCGAATATGCGCAATTAACTCCTCTAAAATGACGATGCGCGACCGATGTCCAATGATATGGGGATGTGTGGTCAGAAGAAACATCGTGCCTTCCTCGTAGGCCTTATCGAACTCATCAATATAAACCTGAAGTAAGTCTCTGGGTGCCGTGTAACTATTCCCTCGAGGATTCAGCAGCGGGGCATCATCCAAAATCCATTCGACCGGCAACTCGACGATTCCTGTAGGTTCTCCGTTCTGCATCAGCTCATAGGGTCGATCATCCGCCATCAATGAGCTGTCGTAGAGAAATCCCTGCGCCCGGACAATATCTAATGTGTTCGGACTGAAGTTCCAAGACGGCGCCCGATAACCCACGGGCCGTCTTCCGGTCACTTGCTCAAGGTAGTCCGTTGCCCGGATCACCAACTCCCGTTCCGTTTCAGCGGGCAACGAAGTATTCAGTTCATGAATCCAACCATGAACACCGAACTCATGGTGCCCTGCCGCCTGAATCACCTCAACCATCTGGGGTTGCAGAATAAGACTCACCGCAGGAATAAAAAACGTGGCCGGAATGTTGAATTGATCTAGGAGGTTGACAACCCTTTCCAGGCCTACTCGCCCACCGTATTCACCTTGCGACATCGCTCCAATCGACGGCACATCGTTGCGAGCGATGTTAATCGTGTCATTATCGACATCAAGCGAAATTAACACCGCGACTCTGGCACCGTCCGGCCATGTCGTGGGCTGCAAACTTCTCCCCGCGCGGACACGATTTGCGATCGCCTCAATTTCACTGACGGTCAGGGAGACGCCTGGCTGATTAACCTGTCCCAAAGACGTCGTCGCGCAAAATAGCGCCACAGCAACGACCACTAGTCCGCTTGTTGCGACTCGAAGCATGTCGATCAGTATGTTACGGACCTCCGTAAGAAACCGCAATGCCGTCGCCTGGGGTCTCGACATTCACGGTGTCGTCGGACGCGCGACTCAGAATATTTGTTGTCCCGCCAATCTCGGGCACATGCCACGTATACTCCCATTCATCCGTCCCCGTCGCTGGATGCCATGTCGCACCCCCGTCAACCGAGACTTCCACGCCGGCCACCACGCCACCCTCATCCGTCGCCGTGCCCGCCACAGTCACCACCGTTCCTGATACGGTCGAACCGGCTTCCGGTGACGTGACCCGCGACCGCGGCGCCACGCTATCCGTTGACGCTGTCGCTCGGACAAGGTCGGCCTGCAGGTTCCCGGGCTGCACGCCCATGTCGGCAAAGAGATTCACCGTCGCCTGTTGAACGGTTCGTTCCGGGCCATACGGGTCCACTCCGACACGGAGCGAATACGGGTTCAGCGTCCGACCGCGCACCGATGTTGGCTGGTCATGAAAATTGTCCAACCCCCACGAGTACTGCACACAGCCACAGCCAAACACGAGCGCCCCACTCGGCGCCCGGTATAACGTCAGCGCATGCGTGCCCGTTCCTGCGTCGTACACAGAGCCCCAATCCATCGGATACAAAATGCCGTCGACTGTTGTCTCCGACATACGAATCAATCCAGCCGGCCGAAATCCGTTATCCAGGTCCTCGTCCCATTCGTGTCCAAGCAGTCCGTTCGCCA
>CAZUZW010000079.1:0-10006 GCA_964624855.1 uncultured Vicinamibacteraceae bacterium | reverse complement strand
CGCGTGGATGTGACGGCACTTCTGCCAGAACCTCATCGTAAATCCTGTCCGCTTCATCGAAAAGACCGTATCCCCAAAATCCATCGGCTGATAGCGTGCGAAGTTCTGGAGCCTCCCGATGATCAAGTGACTCAAAAAACAGCGCCTCTTGATATGCGCGATTGAATTCAGCCGCCAATAACAAGGACCGCAACAACCCAGCTGAAGCTCGAATCATTTGGTCCGGCTCGGCACCATCTTTAGCGCGGAGATAAGCTGAAATGGCCTCGCCGTACCGTTCGTCGGCAAACAGGAGGTCTCCCAACTCTAGTTGAATTTCACTGCGTGTAGAGGCTGGAACAACAGCGGCACTAGCAATGACGCCAAGCGCTATCGCAACAGCAATTACTGGACCTAAAAGACGAATAACTTTGCGCATGAACCCATCCGACAAAGGTTAATAACCCGCTACATTCAAACTATGACTGATCAACTTAGCCATTGGCAAGAAACCTGAGGGAAGGATCGCTGTTCAGTGCTGAAAGAACGACAAGTTGAGCTATTTTGGAAGGGCGCTACCGGGTATATCGCTCAATCGGAACCCCGTCGTACATATCATCAACTCTCAGAATCTGGGCATTCCGACTGTAAGATCCAAGCTCATAATCCTCGCTCATAATAAGCGCCTTTACAGGTTTAGTCGGACATACCTCCGCACACAAACCGCAAAAACTACAGCGTGACAAATTAAAATCAAAATAATCGAGCACCTTGATCTTATGTCCAGGCTCACGATGTCCACCTAAATCTATGAGCTCGTCAGGACAAACTTTGGCACACTGATCACATACTATGCAGGTTTGAGCTCCGGTCTCTGGTTCCACTTGCAGGCGAAGTACTCCTCGAAATCGCGGAGCAACCGGTCGCCGTTCTTCCGGATACTGAAACGTAAAGGCAGGTTGCGGCGTGTACTTGAGGGTAACCCACATCCCCTTGAGAAGATCAACCAGGAAAACAGTACGGAACAATTTGGCCAGAAACAACATCCTAGGCTCGATCCTCGACGATAATTGGCTCTTCCTCACCTGCCAAGATGACTCGTTCCTGTCTGAGAACGGTACTCTCTTTTCTTATCTTATCTTGCAGTCTCATAAGACCGTATAAAAGCGCCTCCGGCCGGGGTGGACAACCCGACACGTATACATCTACAGGTACAATCTTATCAACGCCCTGCAACACACTATAGGTCGGAAACGGACCACCAGCGTTTGAACAACTGCCCATCGAAATTACCCACTTCGGCTCGGGCATTTGGTCATAGAGGCGGCGCAATACCGGCGCCATTTTCTTCGTCACGGTACCGGCGACTATCATGAGATCAGATTGTCTGGGAGACGCTCTGAATACCTCGGCGCCGAAGCGAGCAATGTCGTACCGCGATGTCGACGTTGCAATCATCTCGATTGCGCAGCAGGCCAATCCAAAACCCATCGGCCAGAGCGAGGATTGACGGGCCCAACTTAGCACCCGATCCAAATTCGTCGTAATGAAATTATCTTCGAAGCGATGATCTATGAGGCCCATACAACCCGCAATAAGTTATTTACCTTCGTACCACTGTGCATTAACTTCGATAAAGTTCTGCCATTCGTCTGGAACCTCATCGTTCACAAAGATTGCTTCGACAGGACACGCTGGTACACATGCACCGCAATCAATGCATTCTTCAGGGTGGATATAAAGCATCGTCTCTGCTTCAAATTCTTCTTCTTCATCCTTACGCGGATGAATACAGTCGACAGGACAAACATCAACACACGCCGTGTCTTTTGTACCAATACAAGGTTCACAAATCGAATAGGCCATTCATCCCTCCGGATACAACGATGTAACTGATCTAGAGAAGAATACACGCCTGTCAGGCAAACGATCAAGGCGGCTGGATAAAACACCGAGCCAACTTCAAAATCGTTCACCGGGTGAACCCTTTTGTTGACAGTCCGTAAGCCAGCTAGACCACTACTCGTGATGGTGGACGTCATCAAGCACTCACGCTAACATCAAGTTAATAATGTCAGAATCCGTACCCGTAACACTCATTCGTGGACGACCGCTCCGGGGGGCACCTTCCCGGCCTGACCGAAAACCACCGTGGCTCCGGGTGCGCCCGGTCGGCAGCCCAAGATATCTCAAGTTAAAGCGCTTAATGAAAGAATTAAACCTCAACACGGTTTGTGAGGAGGCTAATTGCCCGAACATTGGAGAGTGCTGGAACCATGGAACTGCAACGTTCATGATCCTTGGCAGCATCTGCACAAGATCATGCGGATACTGCAATGTGACACACGGAACACCGGGCAACGTTGACCTCGAAGAACCCTGGCGGGTGGGAAAAGCTATTGCGACCCTCGGCTTAAACTACGTGGTCATTACCTCCGTCGATCGCGACGACTTACCAGATGGTGGTGCTTCCGTTTTTGCCGCCACAATCAAAAGCATCAGGGAGAAAATATCTAATTGTCGAATCGAGGTTCTAATTCCAGACTTCGGGGGAAAAACCCAGAACCTACAAATCATTCTCGATGCGAAACCGGATATCGTGAATCACAACATCGAAACAATTGAGCGCCTCTACAGAACAGCCCGGCCAGGTGGCCGCTACGATCGCGCGCTCGCATTGCTCAAACATGCCAAACATGCCAACCCTGAAATTCCGATTAAGTCCGGCATCATGGTTGGTCTTGGTGAAACACTTAGTGAAATCGAAACAACGCTGTCTGACCTCCGGTACGTTGGATGTGACATTGTGACCATTGGACAGTACCTAAGGCCGTCACCGGCCCATCTTCCCGTTACGCGTTATTACACACCTGACGAATTCGAGAACTTCGCTTTCAAAGCCCGTAAACTCGGGTTCCGTCATGTAGAGTCTGGTCCCTTGGTGCGAAGTTCGTACCACGCTCACGAACAATCTCAGGCTCTGGGTTCGTCATGAAATCAATCCTATAAACCGCATGTCGAAGTGATGTCACTTACAACTATCCGCCGTCAAATCATTGGTTGCCAGCGGTGCCCACGACTGAGGGCGTACTGCGCCCGCGTGGCTAAAGACAAGCGTGCGGCGTACCGAGATGAACATTACTGGGGGCGTCCGGTACCTAGTTTTGGAGACAGGCGAGCCAAAATCCTGGTACTAGGACTCGCGCCTGGTGCACACGGGGCCAATCGGACAGGGCGCATGTTTACGGGTGACCGCTCCGGCGATTTCCTTATGCGGGCGATGTTTGAAGTTGGCTTTTCCAATATTCCCAACTCTTCTAGCCTGAAAGACGGCCTCAAACTCCAAGGAGTCTATGTCAGCGCCGTCGTTCACTGCGCACCACCCGAGAACAAACCGAACTTAAGAGAAATATCGGCATGCAGTTCGTATCTCAAAGACGAGTTAAACACGCTCCCGCAAATTCAGGTTATTGTGGCACTCGGAAAAATTGCTTTCGATACCTACTGGCGAACCATAGCCGGACCGCAGTTAACACCACGACCACGACCACATTTCAACCACGGTCTCGTGTTCGAATCTGACACGCTACCAACATTGCTGACGTCGTACCATCCCAGTCAACAAAACACAAATACGGGCAAACTGACTTTACAGATGTTGACCGAGGTATTAACTACAGCCAAAGGAATCACAAACCGCTAACTGGCCGAAGTTGAGCGTGATCTAATTACGTGTTTTGGGTCTATAAACATGAGTACTTAGCCCCAAGAACGACTCGGCGGACTCAAGCATCGTTTCGGAAAGTGTCGGGTGAGGATGGATGCAATCCTTGAGATCACGTACAGTTGCACCCATCTCAATTGCAACCACGCCTTCAGCAATCAATTCTCCAGCTCCAGCACCAACGATTCCTACACCGAGTATCCGCTCTGAACTTTCGTCAAGTATCAGCTTGGTCATCCCATCCACTCGGGAAAGTGTCACCGCACGACCTGAGGCTCCCCATGGAAATCGAGATACCGCAACAGTGCGGCCTGTGGCTCTGGCCTCCGTCTCGGTAAGTCCACACCATGCAATCTCTGGATCGGTAAAAACGACAGCTGGAATCGTTGTAGGCTCGAAAACAACATTCTTGCCAGCAATAGTTTCGACGGCAACGCGCGCTTCGTGAAATGCCTTGTGAGCCAACATGGGCTCACCTGTCAAATCACCTATAGCAAACAAGGAAGGTTCTCCTGTCCGCCTCTGTGCATCGACTTGAACAAAACCGCGGTCATCAGTTGTAACCAAAGAATTATCTAGGCCTTCCAAATTTGAATTCGGAACACGTCCAACGGCTATAAGAACCTCATCAAATCGAAGGTTGGAAACCGTACCATCTGGGCCACTAAGTCCAACGGTAACACCGTCATCATCTGGCGCTAGACGGTTCACTACGGTATTCAGATGAACAGCCTCGACAAGTCTGTCGAACCTTCGAGAGAAAATACGAACCAAGTCATTATCGATACCGGGGAGCAACGTGGAGGTCATTTCAACAACCGTAACCGTCGCACCTAGAGCGGCATACACACTTCCTAGCTCAAGGCCAATATAGCCACCACCGACTACCAGCAAACTCTCAGGAACCCGACGAATATCCAGAGCACGGGTCGAATCCAAGACGCGACTGTGATCACATTCCAGGTTGCCTAGTCTCGCCGGACGAGATCCGGTAGCCAGAATTCCGTAATCAAACTGAATATCCTGCATGTTTCCATCATTGGCAGTCACCTGAACCCTATGAGAGTCCAGCAAAGCGGCACGACCCTGCACATAGTCAATTTTCCGTTGACGAGCGAGTTGGCTGAGCCCTCCAGTCAGCATCGACACAAGACCGTCTTTTTTTAACCGAAGTTGTTCGAGATCAATTTTTGGCTCAGCAAACGAAACTCCCCAATCTTTCAGTTCTTCCGCTTCAGTCAACACCTTCGCCAAGTGTAATAATGCTTTCGATGGCATACAGCCCCGATGCAGGCAAACACCACCGGGTTCAGGTGCATCATCAATCAAAATCACCTCTAGACCTAAATCGGCGGCCAAGAACGCGGCCGTATATCCGCCTGGTCCGGCCCCAATCACAACAATACGTTTAGGTTGTGTCATCATTGTCTCGGCGAGTCGGCTGATTTTTCATTGACCATCTCTAAATCATTAAACACTATGGTCTAGACGCCATGCGAAACAAAATACCACTGTGGACCGCGAGCGGCATGATGACGATCTGCGGAATCGTTTTGCTGCACACGACCACTCCTTATGCCACAGCGAACAAACGAACACAAAACATTACCAGCTTCAGCACTAACTCAGAACAGTTTGGCACTGTAATGTCACCACTATTTGCTCCGGTTGAAATCGGTGCCTCGCTCGACCAACTCCCTGACAATGAACGGCGCGCTTTGGCTTCTATCATCGCAGCTGCCAAGATTATGGATGCTATCTTTTTGGAGCAAGTCTGGGCTGGCAATCCCAGTCTACTACTCGACCTTACTGCTAACACCACAGCACGTGGACAAGCCCGGCTAAATTTTTTCCTTGTCAACAAAGGCCCTTGGTCACGACTTCAGAATAATCAACGTTTCATTCCAGGTGTTCCACCGAAACCCGCAGGAGCAAATTATTATCCGCCAGACACGACCCGTGAGGAAGTCGAGCAGTGGCTTGACACATTGTCTGGAAATGAACGAGCCGAAGCGACGGGATATTTCACTACAATCCGGCGTAACGCTGAAGGTCAACTAGTCGCCGTTCCTTACAGCGTAGAATACCAAGGTGCACTTGCAATCGCCGCCGCTCATCTTCGTGAAGCGGCTCAACTGACTAGTAATGCCACATTGCGCCACTACCTCGAGTCCCGTGCTTTAGCGTTCGCAACGAACGATTATTATGCTAGTGATATTGCTTGGATGGAACTAGATTCCACAATAGAACCAACTATCGGCCCCTACGAGGTCTATGAGGATGAATGGTTCAATTTCAAGGCGGCCTTTGAGGCATTCGTAACAATTCGAGACGATGTTGAGACCGCTCAGCTCGAACGTTTCTCAAGTTATCTGCAGGAACTTGAAGACAATCTCCCTATTGAACCAGAGCACCGAAACCCAGAGCTGGGTGCCCTTGCCCCCATCCGTGTGGTCAACGTAGTGTTCACCTCCGGCGATGCGAATAGCGGCGTTCAGACAGCGGCATTCAACTTACCAAACGATGAACGTGTCGTAAGAGACTACGGCTCGAAACGGGTGATGTTGAAAAACATCCAAGAAGCCAAGTTTCAGACAGTCTTGACGCGAATCGCAGATGTCGCCTTTTCACAGACTGACCGTCAAGATGTCTCGTTTGAAGCCTTTTTCACTCACATCCTGATGCATGAACTCATGCATGGATTAGGCCCCCATACCATCTCAATGGACCGGACCGTCACGACAGTTCGTCAACAACTTCAAGAAACTCATAGTGCCATTGAAGAAGCCAAGGCCGACATCTCTGGCCTTTGGGCTCTTCATCGTTTAATTGATCGCGGCGCGGTCGACAAGACACTTGAGCGGTCGATCTACACAACCTTTCTAGCATCGATATTTCGCTCGATCCGATTTGGAATCAATGAAGCGCACGGTCTTGGCGTGGCAATCCAACTAAACACCTTTCTAGATAGCGGAGCAGTCACAGTGCAACCGGGTGGAATCTTCGCTATTAATCATGAACAGATCCGAACAACAGCGGAAGAACTCACACGCCGTTTGATGACGATTCAAGCTAACGGCGACTACGTGGCAGCAAAAAACCTTATCGACACTCTAGGTGTGGTGAGACCTGAAGTTCAAGAACTACTGGATCGCCTCCAAAACATCCCGATCGATATTGAACCCAACTTTATGACTGCCGCAACACTAACTGTCCAGTAGACAATTATCTGGTGGGACTAGACTGTACTCAGCAACTGATGCACGGAGTCGAGTTAAATCAATGAACCAAAGCTTCCTCGAGGCGTTCTTCAAAAAGAGCCTCACCGCAGGCGAATAACTCGTCGTTCGAGATTGTCCCTTTGTCAACATCGGCCAGTAGAGACCGTTGCGCAGCGTACTCCTGATTCACAATTCCGGCCTTGCTCTGCAGCAGGCGCCAGGCTTTTCGTCGTTCGACACAAAACAGCACAAGTTGTCGTGACAGCGCAACGATTTGCGGAGTACCGTCCGGCCCAGGAACCTTCGCGAAAACTCCGAAATCAGGCACAAACGCGCGGTGCTCTGGATTGAGGTGGCGACGATGGACCACATCCTGCTGGGTAATCCGTAGCAACATGTTTTCGAGTGGGATCAGACTCTCGACATCGCTCTCGTTCTTGACGCGCTTGAGGTGGTTCCTGAAACGGGCTTCGGTCGCGCACCAATGCGCCACAGTGTAACGATATTTTTCGCCAGTTCCCTTAAACTTCGTCGTGTACCAGTCCTTGTCAGGATGAGGGTTCCCCGTCAGATCGAGCGCCTCATCGTAGGTCTCGCCTAACGTTGGATTAAAGACAAACTCAGGAGCACCACGCGAGTCACGGACTCGCTGGGCCTGATCAAGGGCCATATCATCGGCCACACCGTGCTCTGGCTGGCAGGTCGTGAAGCACTGGAGAAAACCGGTGCCACGGTACTCTAGCGAGTCGAGAATTGCCCGGAAGAACTTAGGAGCGTTAGCGATCGAAATTTGCGACACGAAGGGAGACCCATGACCGGCCAAAAATGTTTCGGCCACGGTCTTCTTCTCGACCGCCTTACCTTGAGTGGCCGCGCCAAAAGAATTCATATCGCTACCGCCTAACATCGGCGTCGAATCAGAATTCTGACCGCCAGTGTTTGAGTACACTTGCGTGTCCAACATCACCGCTTTTACATTCGGCCTGTTCTGAAGAACCATCTTGGAGACATTCTGATATCCAATGTCGCCCATACCTCCATCACCACCGACGATCCAGACCTTCGGCAACTCTTTAATTTCGTCATCCGTCATCAAGTTGTCACTGAAATGGGTGTAATCGTAGTAATCCTGCTCCGTCATCGATACGCCCATATTATTTATGAGTGTGTCGGCGAGGCGCTCTGGAATAACCGAACGACGTGCGTGGTCAACCATGAAACTCTCCCCAAACAGCCACCCGATCGTTGCACCATCCTGAAACAGTGAATTCATCCACGGATAGGGATGCGGGTTATTGGGCGGTGTCGACCCGTATACCGTATTGCACCCAGTATGAGCCGCCATCGCCATGACACACTGACCGTTGTCCAGTCGACCGTCAAGGGCCTGTAGGTCTTTATGATTGAACGACTCTTGCTCAAGTACCGTCGCCAGTGCATCAACGACTTCGTCATCCGATATCGGACCTCGCGCCTCCATTCGAGTGACGGTATCCCTGTCGCTATCACCACCAAGCCCCATGACAACATGGGCGACCGTACGAACGAAAAGTGCATGCTGGTCAGGATTCAATGCCGCCAGAGCCCCCAGACATGCGGCGCCACCCTGGCGAAGATCGGTCGCTTTTTGGGAAAAACGATTCGCCTTGGCATGATAGAGCGGTCGCATATAGGCCTCAGTCACTGAGGCGATCGCACGTAAAACGCTTTTCTCACCACATCCAGCACAGGCGCCATCACCCGACACGAGAGCGTCATAATTCCGGCGGACCATCAAATGGTTGCGAAGAGTTGCAGTTTTTGAATCGACAGGATGTTCGTCATTGTAAAACCCAAGAAACTTTTGCTCCGTATCTGGCAGCAAGTCGAGAAAGGCGGTTCCTGTCTCATGATCGGCATTAACTGCTTCGGTTTCTGCAACCATCCGAAGAGCATCATGGTCACCACACGCTGTGACACATGCCGCACACCCCTTACATAAGTCGGAAACAAAGATCGAGAACACACCACCGCTCCCGGGATTCTTTTTCTCTGGACCTCTGAAAATCGCGTTGACCTTGTTATACGCCACTGGCGTCTGCGCAAGAATGCCTAGAAATTGATTGCGAGCCGCGTCCGAAAATCCGTTCAAACCGCTAGTAGCTTCACGAACAAGCTCGAAGAACGGCGTATCGGCTTTACCGGCAATCGCATCGTTCATCAGGGACCGAGTTCGTCTCTCTATCTCCGGTATATGAGCAATCAGTTTTGCCTGGTCGCCAGTACTCTCGACATAGTGGTTGATGGCCGTCCGAAGAATCATGTCGACGTCCTGGGAACAATTAGGCAGAGCCGTGTCCGGGCAAACAGCTATACACTCCATACACTGAGTGCAATTCTCTGGGATGAAGAGCGGTGTCTCTCGGCGAGCAACATATTTGGACGCGGTATCACCAGTCCCCGCCGCCATCACACTCATCGCGGCCAGCGGTGAGGCCGGCTGATCGTATCCATAGTCAGACCGAAACTCGGAGTCAAACACCCCGACCTGCGTCACCGGGGTCCGTTCGGACTGTCCCTCAGGAACTGGAACCGACCGGCACGTGCCGCATCCGCCGGCGTCAATATCAAGCGGTAGCATGGGAAGACCACGTAGCGTGGAACGATCCGCCGCCGCAAGCTCGCCCAACTTGATCTCGGTCACACGACTGAAACCCTGAGTCATGACCTCCATGTTGGAATCGACAACAGCAGAACCAAGCTTTCCAAACTTCTTTTCGTACTGATTACGCACCACTTCCTCAAACTGCTCGTTGCTAACGTCGAAATCTCGAAGCAACGGAGACACCTTAAAAAAAGCTCCAAGAAATGCGTTTCCCTGCATTCTGAGCTGTAGGTCAGCCCGCGTAGTCGCCTTGCGAGCAATGTCAAACCCTGACAAAGTAAAAACCCTGATCTTTTTGTCCAAGATCTCCGTGCGAGCCCAGATCGGCAAACGCTCCCAAGCCTTCTCGGCCGTCTCGTCAGACTCCCAGATCAACGCACCGCCTTCAGACATCCCGTCCAGCGGATTGCAGTGCGTGAACGCTTTGGGATCGCAACA
>CAZUZW010000078.1:0-10232 GCA_964624855.1 uncultured Vicinamibacteraceae bacterium | reverse complement strand
CGATGTGGTGTTGGGTGTTGTCGCGGCTGATGGGACGCCTGTTGCATTTCCGGTGACTGCGGCTCGGTTGGCGCTTGAGGCCGGTGAGCAAGTCATGGCCGCCGGGGTTGTAATAGGACCTGATGCCGGAGGGCTACGTGCGCTGAATAATGGGATTGAGGTGCCTACGCACGAGGCGTTCTGGTTCGCATGGAGTCAGTTTTATCCACGGACAGTCTTGTGGGAGCGATGAACGCACAGTGACTACTCCGGAAATGACCCCAACCAGCACGTGACCTCTGGCGCCTTCTTTTCGAGAAACTGGTAGCCTTCCCCTAGATGAACGACGTCAGTGTGTGCCAGCAGCACTTCGACGAGCTTTCTGATACTTACCGCATTCGTTCCATTAAGGTTTATCGCATGGAACTTGCGGAGGAACAGACTGTGCCCGTTCTTCCGTGTCTCGACCATGAGGCTATGTTGCACCAGAGAATTCCACCTCACGCTGCTGCGTATATTGAGAACCGCACCTCGCATGACTTACATGAAATTGTCTTTATTCCAGAGAGCTCGCTGATTGAGGTCGACATCATCTCGACTGATGCAGAAGCCTCTCAGGATTCACGGGAGCAACTGAGACAAGAACTTAGCCAACGGTTTCCAACATACCGTATTAAAGAAAAGGGCCTCTCTTATCTCAGAGGCGACCGACGAGTAATGAAGGCGTGCCGTGCACAGGTATCTTTGCGAGACGTTCTCAACGGCGACGACTTCGGCCTACTTGAACGTTCAATCGAACGTTTACAGACTATTGGATCATTGATGGAGAAAGAATCCAGGGTGGCCTCTTGGGGTGTACGAACGATTACCGGGCCATTACTGGCGACCACAGGATTTCTCATTTATAGCCTGCTCGGCAGGTTTACCCCAGAGATTGGAGAGTTCTGGTCTCGCACCCTGCAATACTCCTCGGTTGGATTCCTCGGTGCAATCTTTGTTTATTATGGTCTCAAAGCAGTACACCTAACCGAGATGGCTAACCGTGTCTGGAAGCGGGCTGCGGAGTACCGCCTAATTGTTTCCGCACGACGACGATTGCGAACTCCCTGACCAGTAGATGTTTTATCTCAACAAGGAGACTTCATGCGATATTCCGTCCTGACTAGTGGAATGGCACTCGTAACCCTCGTTGTAGCGTTTATGCCACCGCCGGCTTTCGGACAAGGGCAAATCGTAGTGAAGCAGGACGTCGTCTATGGTCGAACCGCGGGTTCAGCACTCATGGCCGACATTGCCTATCCCGTCTCTGAAGAACCGGTGCCCGCGATGATTTACGTTCATGGTGGACGGTGGCGTGCGGGCGAACGAACTGGTCGCGACCGACTTGATGTCTATGAGTGGGCCCGGGAGGGATTTTTCTCGATGACGATCGACTATCGACTCGTTCCGGCGTCACCGGCACCCGCACCCTACCAGGACCTGCTATGTGCGATTCGCTGGGTACACGAGCATGCTGCGGAATATGGTATCGATCCAGAGCGTGTCTATCTCATTGGTAACTCTGCGGGTGGCCAAGTGGGCTCGTTGGTTGGGTCCCTTTGCGTCGGGGCGTTTGTGTCAGCTGGAGGGTGGGACAATGCACGTAGTGACGTCCGCGCAGTGATTAGTGCAGCTGCACCGTACGAATTAAATACCTTGTCGTGGGGCAATCTCTGGACCCCAATCGAGGGCAATGTTGAAGAGCAGCGAAGAATCGCGTCACCGATCCATCAGATTAACGCTAACACGAAGCCGATTTTGATTATCCATTCCGATGACGACCGGTCTGTGCCTGTTCAGCAAGCCCATGACATGGCCGCCGCCATGGATAGTGCCGGTGCGCCTCATAAATTTGTTCATTACACAGACCGTGGACACATGCGAATCACCGAGGAGGTGACGAGTGAAACCTTGGCATTTATCGCCGATCTTGAAGGACCGTAGTGTCAGGATTTAGTCCAAGACTGTGTTATTCAAGGCAGTGACTTTTTCAGGTGAAAAGGGCAAGGAGTAAACATTTCATGCGGCGAGTTCACGGAATTGTGTGTGCGGGAATGATGTTCATCGGTGGCTGTGGTGCTCCGGAGGCACTGCCGCCAGAGTCGGCGGTGGTTGAAGACAACGTCGACCCTATGTCGGTTCGACCATTTGAAATTGCTGTTTCTGACGAGCTTCTTATTGACCTTGACGAACGTTTGGCTAGAACTCGCTTTCCTGAGCAGATTGGCGAGAGTTGGGTATACGGAACCGATAGGGCCTATCTTCAGGAGTTAGTGAGCTATTGGCTGAACGAATACGATTGGCGGGAGCAAGAACGGCATCTAAACACCTTTGACCATTACAAAACAGAGATTGAGGGCCTCGACATCCACTTCATTCATCAGCGCTCACCTGAACCAGATGCGCTGCCGATCATTATCACGCACGGGTGGCCTGGTTCGGTAGTTGAGTTTCTCAAAATCATTGGGCCACTCACGGACCCGGTGGCCTACGGTGGGCAGGCAGAGGATGCATTTCATGTTATTGCACCGTCGATGCCGGGTTTTGGATTTTCTGGCAAGCCAACGGAACCAGGTGTGGGGCCAGAGCAGATCGCTGATATTCACGCCCAGCTAATGGAGCGCTTGGGGTATGCGAGGTATGGGGCTCAAGGAGGTGACTGGGGAGCCGGTGTTAGTCGCTGGATGGCCTACAACTATCCGGAGCAGGTTGTCGGGCTTCATCTAAACATGGTGCTGGCCGGTCCTCCAGCTGATTCAGATGATCCGACTGGTGGGGCGACAGCTGAGGAACTAGAGCGAATGCAAGCGCGTCGGGCCGTGTTGGCCGACGGGTTTGCTTATTCGCAGATACAAGGCACGAGACCGCAGTCGATCGGCTACGGCCTCGATGATTCGCCTGCCGGTTTGGCTGGCTGGATTGTTGAGAAGTTTCAGAGTTGGTGTGACTGCAATGGTGACCCTGAGTCCGTGTTTACGAAGGATGAGCTTTTGACAAATATCATGTTTTATTGGGTGACGCAGTCGGCGACCTCTGCGGCACGCCTGTATTACGAATCTTCTCACCAATCAACCGGTGGTCTCATTACCACACCTCCAGGGCGTGTCGAGGTTCCAACGGCAGGAGCGATTTTTCCGAAGGATCTTTCCCTGACGCCCCGTCGATGGGCGGAGGCTCACTACAACATTACGCACTGGACTGAGATGCCATACGGAGGACATTTTGCCGCATTTGAGCAACCCGACCTGCTAGTTGAAGATCTCAGAAGCTTCTATGGGGCGGTTCGCTAGAACAATGGCAATGTGTAAATGTTTAACTCTGAGTGCAACACAGGGGACTTTGAATTGTTCCGAAGACGCTAGGGTATATGGGGTTTGAGAAAACGTTCATACGACGAGAGACCTTAATCATGGCGGGTGGTACGCTCGCGAACAAGTCTGAGGATCTAAGATGAAGAATAAGCTCACGATCGTAGGAGTCGTTCTGGTGGCCGGAATGATAGGTTGGATATCTACAGCGCCGTACCTCTCCAATCAAGGACTCGGCCGGACACCCGGTGTCATCATTGGTGGTACTTTGACTGAGCCCCCGAGTGACTTTACGCCGCTTAATGACCGTCACCAGGGCCCTCTGATGATGAGGCAAGCAGGGTTTCCGCCCCTGGTCATCTACCTGTCTTGGGTTGGCACACCCGATGGCGTAATCACTGCCACTCGACCGGATGGCGGGTATTGGGCACAACGCGTGCGAGACCGCGGAGGTGACGGCCTGCTGCGTATCGGCGATGCAACCTATGAAATGACGGCCATCGAGATTTTCGGTGAAGAACGAATCGCCATGATGAGGCAGTGGGCAGGAGGCAGGTCGATTGACGAGGCGCCCTACGAAGGAGCGGAACCGCTCCGCGAATGGGAGGTCTTCTTCTGGACGCCTCGGTGATATCCGTTTCGTCGAGGTGATACCTGTCTAGGCATCACATTAGTAGGGGTTCTTTAGTTGCGCTGATACTGAGTCGCCGCTGCGGCTTGCACAACCGGGGCCAATGGGGTCGCCGCATACGATCGGATTACCTGTTCTTTCGGAGGGGTCTCATAAGCGGTAGTGCGTTGTCGTGGCACGCGGCCAACAGACGCAATGACTGTTTCCATCTCTTCTGGTGATAACTCCTGACCGAACGAGGCGCCGGCAGCCTTGGTAATACTCTCGTTCATCAGTGTCCCGCCGAGATCATTTGCTCCCGCATTCAGGCAGGCTGCTATTCCACGTGGACCCATTTTGACCCACGATGCTTGAATGTTCGGAATGACTGGATGCAATGCCAATCGGGCCACAGCATGCATTAACAGCGATTCTCGAAAGGTCGGTCCTTTACGCGCACGGCCCTTTAAATAGAGTGGCGCTTCCATATGGACAAACGGCAGAGGAACAAATTCCGTAAAACCACCCGTTTCGAGTTGAAGGTCCCGAATCCGGCTTAGGTGTCTGGCCCAGTGGATGGGGTGGTCGAGATGACCATACATGATGGTCGCCGTGGTTTTGAATCCGACATCATGTGCGGCTTCCATGACTTGTAGCCATTGAGCCGTGGTGATCTTGTCCGGACATAACTCTGCCCGCACCTCGTCATCTAACACTTCCGCGGCGGTTCCGGGTAATGTGCCCAAGCCTGCCTGTTTTAATTGCAGCAGGAATTCTCGAGGTTCTAGATTTAACGTTTCAGCCCCTTGCCACACTTCTAACGGCGAGAAGGCGTGTACGTGCAAGTGTGGGACCGCTTCCTTAACGGTTCGGCAGATCTGAAGATAGGTTTCGCCCGTGTACTCGGGATGGATACCGCCCTGCATACAGACTTCTGTTCCGCCACGGTCCCATGCTTCACGACTTCGACGGCTAATTTCACTTAGGTCTAGGTCGTAGGGCGCCCCACGAAGATTTTCACTGAGTTTGCCTTTCGAAAAGGCGCAAAATTGACATCGAAAATAACAGACGTTGGTGTAATTGATATTCCGGTTGACGACGTATGTGACCTCGTCACCATTGACGTGTTGACGTAGTTCGTTTGCTGCCTGAAGAACAAAAGTCAGATCGTTGCCGCGGACGATGAAGAGTTCTTCGATTTCCGATACGGACAAGCTTTGACCGTTCGACGCCTTTGCACAGAGGTCCAATATTCGAGTTGCAGGTTGAGCAGGTGTAGGTCTATTGATGGCTTGCAGCAAATGTTCCGGTAAATAAAGGTCGCTATCACCAGGAGACCAAGTATCCGCCCTGGCCAATCCTTCCGCGTCGGACACTCGAATCAAGGGGGCTCTCAGCGTCTCGTCGACCCACGTGTCTGCTTCTTGGACATATTGCGGATATACGGTCAGTCGTTCAACGAGCACCTTCCCCGCAGCTTCTGTTTCTGTTGCGAGGCGATCAAGATGAGGCCACGGTGCTTCTGGATTGACATGGTCGGGTGTGATCGGCGAGACGCCCCCCCAGTCATTAATGCCGGCGTGTATCAAAGTTCCAAATGTTTCTGGAGTTAGATTGGGAGGTGCCTGAATCGCCATGTCAGGACCAAAGATGACCCGGGCACTAGCGATTGTCCACAGGAGGTCGTCAAGCGAGGGCTCCGCACAGTCAGCCATCGCTGTCCCGGGCTTGGCTCGGAAATTTTGAACGATGATCTCTTGGATATGTCCATAGGCGTCGTTGAGATCACGCAAGGCCAGCAGGGAGTCAATGCGCTCCCTACGTGTTTCGCCGATTCCAATAAGGATGCCGGAGGTGAATGGAATCTTAAGTTCGCCGGCACATCTAATGGTGTTAAGTCTCGCCTCCGGGTCTTTGTCAGGAGAACCGAAGTGCACTTGTCCTCGTTCAAGTAGACGCGGTGACACGTTTTCGAGCATCAGACCCTGAGAAGGGCAGTGTGCTTTCAGTGCTAGGAGTTCATCTCGGGTCAACACGCCAGGATTGGCATGGGGGAGGAGACCCGTAGCGTCCAACACCGCTTTCGTAGCAGCAACGAGATAGTCGATAGTCGTTGCATAGCCCAGCTGATTTAATTCTTCTCTCGCCTGTGGGTATCTCAGTTCCGGCTTGTCGCCGAGAGTGAAGAGGGCCTCGTTGCAGCCGGCGTTGGCTCCCTGACGAGCGACGTCGATCATTTCGTCGATTGTTAGATACGCTCGTTCGTTCGGCTTGGGAGGCTGGGCGAATGTACAGTAGTGACACACGTCACGGCATAACTGTGTGAGGGGAATGAAGACCTTCCGCGAATAAGTGACGACATTTCCGAAACCTGCATCTCTGAGAATGGTTGCCCGTTCCATGAGCGCCGACAGGTTCGGTGTATCCAGAAGGCCTAGCGCTTCGTCTTCGGTTGGCCGCGAATAGGTTTCGTGCTCCATGACGTAGGATAATTGTATAGATTGATGCGCATTGCGATCACAGGGGCGAACAGCAGCGTTGGCAAAGCCCTGCTCTCACACGTTCTGACTCAACAAATCGACGACCTAGAAGTTCGTGCTGGTGTCCGAACCCAACAAGCGGTTACCACGTTACCCGCCGGTCGCGCGGTGACGCCATACGTGATTAATTACAGTGACCGCGACAGTTTGCAGTCCTTCCTGGAAGGTGTCAACTGTGTGGTTCATCTTGCTGGGATTTTAATAGAGAGTAAGTGGTCAAGTTATGAGACGGCGAATGTTCAGGTGGCCAGGGCGGTGGTGGAGGCGTGCGAGTCGACCGCGGTCGGCCATATTGTATTAGTGAGTGCCGTTGGCGCTGATGGTGAGTCCTCTAATAGCTATTATCGTTCCAAGGGGGTCGCCGAAGAGATCGCGGTACAGTCGAGTGTCTTTGCGACCATTATTCGGACGCCCATCCTGTTAGGGCCAGGTACGGCCGGGGCGAAGTCCTTGGTTGGTATGGCGTCACGAAGGTCGGTCAGGATTCTTGGTGGCGGACAGCATACTCTTCGCCCGCTGGATGTAGATGACCTCAATAAGGCCGTGATGAACTGCTGTTTGGTGCGTCCAGACCGCGAAGCGATTCATGAACTTGTCGGACCGGAGGCCGTGACGCAGCGCGATTTACTGGCAGCGGTTGGGCAGAGAATGGGGCATGTTGTGGCGGTGAGGACGGTGCCGGTGTGGGTGGCGAGATTGGGAGCCACGGTGATAGGAATGTTCAGGCGTGGAGGTATGACACCTACAGTCATTGATGTGATCACGGCGAATGAAACGGTAGGTCGGAACGCCGCCGTGGACCTTGGAGTGACACTTACTCCGCTCGGTGCGACGTTGGAGAAACTTCAGCCCTCGGAAATTGGTGGCCAGTGACACAAAGTAAGACTGAATCGGTCGAACCGAAACACTCCGGCAAGGTGGGACGAGTTCTCTTCTTGGCTGTGACCGCTGGCTGTTTTGCCTATTTGTATTTCCGTTTGAATGCTGCGGCGATGCGTGAAGGTTTGTCACTGATCGAATACATGGTTCGTGTATTCGCAAATGTACGCTGGGTTCCGTGGTTGTTATTGATGATGGGGTATTCCAGTTTCTATTTCTTGATCGATACGCTCGTGGTTACTCGAGCCTTAAATTGGTTCGTTAAGTCAATTCGCTACCGTGACATTTTGCCGATTCGCGCGAGCGCGTACATCATCTCCATCTTTAACGAGCAGATCGGCAAGGGCGCGATGGCGTATTACCTCAACAAACGGGACCAGGTTCCGGGTTGGGAAGTCGCGTCGGTCATGCTGTTTGTGATGTTCTGCGAAGTCTTTTACTTGCTGATCTGGGCGACCGTGGGGTTTCTATTTAGTAGCGAGTCGCTGCCTGAAGTATTTGCGCTTATTCCATTTTTTGCACTTGGCGGCGGTGTGGTCTTTGTTGTCTGGATACTCTATTTCCGCGGTGTGATTCTTCCACACAACCAATTTCGAAGCCGGGAAATCGCCCATGCCTTTAAGTTGGCGACGGTCAAGCATTATGGATTGTTTTTTTTGCTCCGGTCCCCGGCGCTGTTGGCTGCGGTGTTTGTGTATACGCTGTCGCTGAGATTTTTTGGTGTCGAGGCATCTTTTCTAACGTTACTCGGCTATCTACCCGTGATCTTTTTCTCTGCAGCTGTTCCAACGCCAATGCGCGCCGCAGCGATTACATTTTGGGTGATCTTGTTCCCTGAGAACGAAGGTCAAATGGCTGCCTTTGGTTTTGTGCAGCACAATTTTTTTATTTTCTTTAATGCGCTGATCGGTGTCATGTTTTGGTCCACGGCCCAGCGTGAACTCTTCGAGAAATAGTGGCAAACGCGCTCACTGTAGTTCGGTTGCTGTTGGCCGCGCCAGTGGCTGGTGCCTTAGCTAGGCCGGAGCTGGTAAGCCCGACTCTTCTGCTGGTCCTGCTCTGCGTTGCGATTGGGACCGACTATTACGATGGTCGAGTTGCCAGGAGAATGGGAGTGGCCTCACCGGCGGGTCAGTTGTTTGACCACAGTACGGATTGTGTTTTTGTCTCCGCTGGGTTGACTGGTTTGGCGATCGTTGGACCGATACCTGCCGTTCTGCCCGCGTTGGTCATTGTTGCTTTCGTTCAATATGTAATGGATTCCTATTGGTGGCACCAGGAGAAACAATTACGAATGAGTGTTATCGGACGCTGGAATGGGATTCTGTATTTTGCACCGTTGGTGATCATTGCGGCGTCACGCCTGGGTGTGTTTGGCGCTACCGAACGATTCCTTGTCTTGACTGCGGAAATATTTGGGTATGTGTTGGTGGTGTCGACCATTATTTCCATTGCAGACCGTGCCGTCGCACCGCGAATGGCGCGAAATCGGTGACATCCGCGCACCACGGTATTGACTGCGTGGGTTCGACAGTCGGAACGCGTGCCGGCAGCTAACGGGACTCAACCCGGAAGGACCACCAACCATCTGGCCGTGGTGCGTCGGGTTGTGGAGGTGCACTGGCCGGTACGCTGATAGTATTTAGTTTTGTGACCCGTGCATTCCACGCTTGATCCAACTCACCAGGATCTAAGACGCGTGTGAGGTTGACTGGGTAGACTGTAGCATTCAACCGCAGGCGTGCGGTGCCGTCATTCAGCACAGCGTTCGACCAGCGTTTACTCCCGCACTGCGAGCAACTCAGATAGAGGTTTCCAGTCGTTGTCGACATGCAGTTGAGGTTGATCGAATGAGGGAGCACGCCGGCGTTAATCTGGACTTGGCAGAGGGAAATGTCGTTGGCAAACGACCAGTCCCCAACGGGCGTTTCTGTTTCAGCGCCCAACAAATAACCACCCGGTATCGTGTCGCAGGGGCAGGTGAAGAACCAATAGAGAAAGCCGCTAACCGGCACAACGACGAGTACGGCCAAAAGCACGCTACGAACTACATTCCGAGATTGCTGTTCGCTCATGACGCCTCCCCGGAGAGTTTAACTGGGTCGTGCCCCTTGTCTCCACACAATTTGAGAAAGAGACTTGCCGGTAGGCCGAAAACCTGAATTTGGATGGAGTATCTGAGCGTAACTGCTTATCCTGTAGAGGGAATATTCATGAGTTCAGCGTTTGCCGCATCGATGTGTACTCGGATCCTTGCGTGTGGTCTGATGGCGGCGGCTGATGAACCTATTGTTCTCAAAAACGAACGCTAGGCGGAAAAGCAATTCTGTGAAAAGAGAAGCGATGAAGCGATTATTTTTTGTTGTTATGTTGTTAGCGATGGTGGTGACTGGGTTGCTAGTAACCCAGACGGCAGGGGCGCAGGGGCAGGCGCGTGGCACCGGCAATGAACTGATTGATGCGTGTCGGTCTTACGTGGACTTTACCCGGCTGCCGACGAATGATGTCTTTGATTTCTTTCGACGAGGATATTGTGACGGGCTCGTTAGGGGCATATCCGAGTTGGCAGTCAGTCCCTACATGGATGCACGGTATGTATGCGCGCCAACCGGAGTGACTCAGGGACGGTTTATTAGCGTGGTGCATACATACCTTCAGGAACATCCAGAGCGCCGTCACGAAGTTGACTGGTTAGTGGTTCTTGAAGCGCTAATGGACGCGTTCCCCTGTTCGGAATAAGTGTTTCAACAGTTCCCTACACGATAGCCTTGACGCTAGTGGACTGCTAGATAGGCCGCGGGGTCGGTGTGTTCCCTCAAACGGCCGATCTTGTCGTTCTTCACGGTGAAATGATGCACAAAATCATTTACGGAGCTG
>CAZUZW010000077.1:0-10523 GCA_964624855.1 uncultured Vicinamibacteraceae bacterium | reverse complement strand
CTAACTGCGCGGCTTTTCGCGCCGGATAGAACCCAAAAAAGATGCCTGTCGCTGCAGCGAAGGCGACGGCAACTCCAACAGCGTCGACCGGGATCGCCGTGGGCCACTGCAGAAATTGGGTTAGGACTTGAGAGAGCCCGAATCCGAAGGCAACGCCAACAAGTCCTCCGGCTAGGCTTAACACGACCGCTTCAACCAAAAACTGAAAGAGTACATCGCGTCCTTTGGCCCCGACAGCCATGCGCAGGCCGATCTCGCGGGTTCGTTCGGTTACGGACACGAGCATAATGTTCATGATTCCGATCCCGCCGACGAGAAGTGAGACTCCGGCTATGGCAGCGAGAAGTCCCGTCATGGTTTCGGTCATGCCTGTCAGCATGCTGGCAATATCTTCCTGCGTTCGAACCATGAAGTCGTCATCGTCGCCCGGGATCAGGCCATGTTGTTCCCGTAGTACATCCGTGATTTGTGCCGAGATTTCTTCCATTTGGTCTGGTGAGGCGGCCGAGATTGACATGCCGGAAATATTGGTGCCGTCTCGCCCACGCAGTTTTTTCTGAACGGTGGTGTAAGGGGCCAGAATAATATCGTCCTGGTCTTGACCAAACTGACCTGCACCTTTGGATGCCATGACTCCAATGATTTCGAAGGATTGGTTGCGAATGCGAACTCGCTGTCCCACTGGGTCGACGCCCTCGCCAAACAGGTTGTCGCGGACAATCGTGCCAAGCACTGCGACTTTGGCTGCGCTTCGAACATGCGCTTGGGTGAAAAAGGTTCCGTATTCAAGATCCCAGAACCGAATCATTGGGTATTCAATATCTGTTCCTTCAATCTGCGCAGACCAGTTCTGGCCGCCTGCGATTACTTGGTCCCGAGTATTCACACTCGCTGCTAAGTACACTGCCCCTGGCACTTGAGCGCGAATAGCGTCGACATCTGAGGCTTTTAGGGTGGGTGCGCCGCCCACGCCCATACTGACTCCCCCACGGCGAAAGTTGCCGGCGCGGACTGAGATTAGGTTTGTGCCTGCGGCTTGCACCTGTTCTTCAATTTGCAATTGGGCTCCCGTGCCAAGGGCTACCATTGCTATTACGGCCGTTACTCCGATGATCATTCCGAGCATCGTTAGTGAGGTCCGCATCTTGTTGCGTGCTAAGGCCTTGAGCGCCACACGGAGGATAATAAAGAAGTGCATGTGTCTACCTAGCTATGATCTGCGATCGGACGAGAAAAATCCATTGGATCTTGGTCAGACATGTCGGAGTGTTTCGGTGTTGATTCGAGTTCATGTTCGGCAACTCGTTGAGCCTCGTTCAGACGATCTGTGACCACACGTCCATCTCTGAAACGAATGATTCGGCTGGCATATTCTGCAATCTCAGGCTCATGAGTAATAAGGATTACCGTAATCCCGTTGTCGTGATTCAAACGTTGAAAGATATCCATGATTTCGATACTTGTCCTCGAATCAAGATTTCCAGTGGGTTCGTCAGCCAAAACAATAGCCGGTCTGTTGACCAAGGACCTGGCGATGGCTACCCGCTGTTGTTGTCCTCCTGATAATTGATTGGGATGGTGGTTCATTCGATCCCCGAGACCGACGGTCTCGAGCATCTGCGTGGCTCGTGTATGTCTTTCAGCCGTGCGGATACCATTTTGATAGAGGAGTGGTAGTTCCACGTTGTCAAGCGCCGAGGTTCGAGAAAGAAGATTGAATCCTTGAAACACAAAACCGATTCGTTGGTTCCGCACGATTGCTAATTCATCGCGTGACAGGGTAGAGACATCTTGCCCGTCGAGGATGTAGTGGCCCGCCGAAGGCCGGTCCAGGCAACCGAGTATGTGCATGAACGTTGATTTTCCTGAACCAGATGGTCCAATTACAGCGACGAATTCTCCGGTTTTGATCGAGAGATCGACACCACGGAGGGCATGAACTTGCACGTCGCCCATTTGGTAAACCTTTGTTAGGCCGGAAACCGCGATAACCGAAGTCACAGGATCTATCTTCTCCGCCCGAATTGCGGGATAAACGGTGACCCTGTGCGAGAGCTCGCAGATGAAGAGTCAGAATCAGGAGTGGTGATGTTTGTGACCAGTGCTGTGCCAGCTTGAAGTAATTGTTGGTTCGCTGGGGTTGATCGAAGTTCAGGCGTCGGCCCGGACGAGCGTGATTGAATTTGGTCGATTGCTCGCAGCAAAGTGGCACGAGCCGTCTCATTCTCGACTGTGGCTAGTCTCTCTTGAAGTAATGCAACTTGAGGATCTACGGTTTGATCTTGATTTGGAACGACGGAGGCTCGGTCTAGGACTCTAAGTAATTCTGTGGTTGTACCATCGGTTACTCCAAGACGAACATTGATAGGCCGAAGAGTGCCGCTGTCAAGTATCCAGACCCGGCCGGTGGTTTCAACGACAGGAAGGGCACCGAAGAGGGCATCGATCGTTCGAGCGCCTCGCTCGACGGTGGGAATATTTCGTATGTTGGATTCGTGCCGAGGTGGTCGGGTGCCTGTTGCTCGGGCGGCGCCGGTTTGATCGGGTGGTCTACCACCGCCTCGCCTTCCGTCACGGGCTGAGCGACGGGCTTCAAACGCTTCGCGTTCTTCTGGCGATAGTTGGCTTAAACGGTCCTGAAAAAACTGCTCACGCTCCTCTTGTGTCATTTGTCCTAAACGTTCTTGAAATTGCCGTCGCTGTCCAACACTTTCCTCTCCGCCGAACCCGGAACGTCTAGCGCCAGTTCGATCGGCGTTAGGGGTTTCCGTTGGTGCCTGCGAGGCAACGTACGCCGGTGGAACGGGACTACCGGTAACTTGTGGCATGGGTTGGCCTAGAGCCGAAAATATTTCATCGGTCGGCCGAAAGCGCAGCGCGGCGTTTGGGATCCGAAGCACATCGTCTCGGCGAGCCGTTTCCAGGTCGATCGTTGCAGTCATTCCTGGTTTTAAACGAAGGTCGGGGTTGGGTGCGTCTATAACGGTTGCGTAAGTCACGACGTTTTGAGTGATGACAGGTTCAAGACGGATTTGAGAGACTGAACCTTCAAAGGGTTCGCCAGGAAAGGCGTCAACGGAAAAGGTTACGCGCTGCTGCGGCCTAATCCTTCCAACGTCGGACTCATCAATACTGGCAATAACGCGCATCTTTGACAGGTCTGCCGCGATTACGAACAATTCTGGCGCCTGAAGGCTCGCGGCGACGGTCTGTCCGACATCGACCAAGCGCGAGATCACGATGCCGTCTATTGGGGCTCGAATGACCGTATGTTCAAGATTGAGCTCGTTTTGATTCAGTGAGGCTTCTGCCTGGATTATTGCAGCTTCCGATGACTTTAGTTGTGCTTCGGCTGATCGCACGGTTACTTGCGCAGCTTCAAGTTCGATGACGGAAATAAGTTGTTCTTCCGCCAAGTCCTCCGAGCGGACTAATTGTGTAATCGCATCGTCCAGCGCGACTCGAAGGCGCTCAGTGTCTGCTTGGGCGCGCACCAAATTGGCACGCCCCTGAGCCACCTGAGTCTCAAAGACCGACGGGTCGAGTCGCATGATGACCTCGCCCTCACGCACAATCGAATTGAAGTCAACATTCAGTTCATCGATGATGCCTGACACCTGGCTTCCAACGTTAACAGTCGTGACTGCCTCCAGAGTCCCGGTTGCGCCGACGCTGTCCACAATATTTCCTTGAGAAACCGTGACGGTGCGAATTTCAGGTTCAAATTCTGGGCTGGTGCCAAAGTATCTGTAGCCAACGCCACTCGCGATCAGAAGCACGATGAGAAACCTGAAAAAGAATCCTCCGAACAACCAAGAAAGCAGAGACCGTAGTGTTTTCTTCATCCGGTAAGTCCTGACCCGTCTAAGTGTTTCAGTTAATGCGGCTTCCTGTTGTTAAATCAGTGTCTGGCGATCAAGAATCAGCCGCCTCCGACGATTGAGATTCCTGTTCGACTAAGTGACGTCTGTTGAAGCCGGTCGAGTTCGACTGCGGCCTTTTGGTAGTCGAGAATCGCCCGGAGTTCTGTGTCGCGCGCCGTGGCTAAGTCTCGTTGAGCTTGGACCACGAAGAAATTCGTCGACGTACCAACCGAAAACTTACTCTCTTCTGCGGATAGTTGTTGTTCGGCTAGTTCTCGAGATGCAATTGCTGCATCAATTCGTTCTCGAATACTTTCGACTTGAAGTGCCGCGTTCGTTACTTCGGTCGCTGCGTTGAGCTCAAGTTGACGAAGTTGAGCTTCCGTTTGTCGGACCTGCAGCCGAGCACGCTCTAAAGCAGCCTCATCTGAGCTGGTGCCGATGGGGTAGCTCATTTGTAACGCTACCGTCCAAACCGGAAACCGAGCATCGACAATTTGATCGAGTGCGTCACCGTATCCGCCTGGAATTATCGTAGCTGCTTGGCCTCCGAAGTTAAAAAAATCGCGGACGAGAAGGTCTCCGCCTTGGCCTTGGAGATTGAAGTTGGCTACTAGGTCGAGTGCAGGCAGGGTGTTGTTCCTGAGCGCGCCAACATTGAGTTGATTAATGTCCTGCTGACGTTGAGCGCGACTGAGGTCAGTGCGTTGTCCAAGTGCGTTAGTGACGGCCGACGCAATATCGATTGGGGGCTGATCTAATTGCGGTTGATCGATGGGATTAATCTCGGCATACCATAATTCGTCTTGGGTTCCTCCGACAATCAGTCTTTTGAGTGCCAGTTCTGAGGTCCGTAGCACTTGCTGCGCCTGCGCAAGCGTTTGTCGCCGAGCTGCGGCTTCCGCTTGGGATTGCACTACGTCGATTGGGGCCAGTGTGCCGATGTTCACTCGCGCTTGGTTGTCGAGAATTAGTTGCTCTGCGAGGTCCAGTGCTTGCTGCTGTACGTCTACGCTGGCCACCGCGTAGAGCAGCTCCCAGTAGGCGTTTTCAACATCCGCCACGATATTGGTGATTGTCTGACGGAGATCAATGTCAGAAATGTCACGGTTAATTCGTGTGACCTGGAGTTGTGAACGATTGTTGTCTGTGTGGAAGACTTTGAGTAAGGGCTGGGTGTACTGCGAGACAAAACTGCTCCGATACCCTGGATTAAAACTAGAGAAGGCATTGGTTGTCTCTTGGCGGTTATTGTCGAAACCGATACTCAATGATCCACCGCCCCATTTCACTGGTTGATTCAGGCTTACGTCGAGGTTGGCCGTATCAGTCTCTGTAACGTCTCCACCATCCAATTGTGTGGAAGAAGGGTTTGTCCGAGAACTCGAATTTAAATTGAGGCCAACCGTAGGACGGTAGAAGGCATTTTGCTGGGCGAGCGTGAGGTCGAACACTTGTGGGTTTATACGTTCCACTGCTATGTCGAGGTTCCGTTCAAGAGCTCGCTGAATTACGTCATCTAGCGTCAGATCGAATCGCCGTATGTCAGACGGTTGAACCGCGAACGCCAGGCCTTCAGAAATACTGCCGGACGGCTCTGTCAACTGTGCCGTGGGATGAGTCTGCGAATTAGTGTGGTGCTGTTCTTGCGCCTGAGGGTTCGCTACCAATCCGAGCGCGATTAGTACGAGCAATGTTGTGGCGAGTCTGTCGAACACAGTATTTTCCTTCCTGCCGGTGACCGATGGGTCTTGCACTGTTGCCGAGGTCGTTGTTGATTTATGCTGAAAATTAAGTGAGGTTGCTACCGTCGTTGGTCACCTCGGCGACCTGATGGAAATGGTCGTTGGTGTCTTCGCAACTGGTCAGTATCTGTAGGTTTCGGACGTTCCATCCGTTCTTGCCGGCTTGTACCTAGCCAAGTTTTGAGCAGATCGCGCTGGTCGATCGAGAGTTCCTGGCGCATGCGGTAGATCATTAACAATCGTTCCTTACTCAGCGCACCACGTGCAACTTCTACTTCGTCAATCTGTTTCGCTACATCAGATTCTTGAGCACTGACTTCGTCGATTAGAAGGGAAAGCGCTGTTTCTTCTCGGTTGAGTGTCTGCATCAGCGTTTGCAGTTTTCGTCGCGCCGTTTGATAAATGTTCTCAAGTGTCTCCGATTGTTCGTCTGTGATCTCTAGTTCCGTCTTGATGTCCCCAGCACTCCACCACTTGTGTCGCTGCGCCGCTTCCGCTTGTAGCGCAGTAATTGACAGAATAGTTAGCAGCACGAAAAGCGGTGTCGTTGGTTTCGTAATTACCGTCATCGGTCAAGGTCTCCAGTCGGGCTCAATCCGGAATGACATTGTATTGGAAAATAAACCGCTGTCATACGAATGAAGACGATGGAATTGCTCGAAACGTTTACAGATTAATGGCTATGAAAACGCCTTTAAAAACAACGAGTTAAATAGCAGCTTGTAGGTCCCGTGGGTTTGCCCTCGGTGTTGGGCACGTAGCCCTAGTAATACCACTTTTCCTCGGCCGAGTTTTGCCTCCACAACGGCCGCTCTATTTGCGAGAACCTTTTCGCCGACCATCCAACCGCTTAACAGCATGTTCGTTTCAGGATACCGTGCCACGATCGACACGTTCTGGTTACGCGGTTCCAGCGAATTGTCAGAATCCTTCTGGCTCCTGACCGAAAAAACAGGGCTCCTTGAAAAGAATCCTGGTGCTCTTGCGGGCATCCCGTAACCGATTGGGTGAGTCGAATTCACGACTATTTCAAGTAGAGAGCCTGGCACGTAATAGTCATTAGCGGAATATTCTGTAGAGATATCGAGAATTGGTAGGTCGAAGTTCCCAAGGGGCAGTGCACTCGCGCTATCGAAGGTAACGAGAATGCCGCCGGCTTCTACGAAGTCGTAGAGATGCGAAACGCCTTCTTGTGTGATTCCGCCTTGATATTCCGCAGGAGTGTCACGACGTCCTAGCCCATTGAGTATCTGAGTGTAAGTCGCGTCTGGGAGGAGAATGACATCGAGATCATTGAAATTGCCGTTTCGAATGTCTTCGTTGAGAAGACGTCTATATGGGAACCCGAATTCCTCGAGAACCAGACGGGTCCAACCTTCATCTGGATTAGGACGCCAACTTCGATAGAGCCCAACTTGAGGTTGAGTCAATTGCTTTAACGGTTGGTCAGGTTTACGGTCAACGGGTGCCACAATTAGACCTAGGCCTTTTGTGGCTAAGTCGATCGCGGCCGGCGTTTTGGAGTGAATCGGCAGAATGAATGTTCCAGCTGGCCAAGTGTCGGACTCAAGCGTAATGGGCGACGTTGTTCGATAGACTAGATGGCCATTTGTAAGAAGCCGATTGATTGCGAGGAAGGCGTCGTTTCGTCGAGGGTCGAGTGCGTACGCAAATCCAGTAGACGGTTTCAAGCGTGTGGACGTTAATACCGCTCTATCTATTGAGACCACAGCGTCTGTGGGTAACCGACCCGCGTCTAGGTGTCGGTCTACCGTTACACCCATCTGCATCGGTAGGGTCCAACCAGTGATGTCATAAGGTCGATCGGGAGGGCCGCCGGGACGTTGGCGTGTGTCTGGATAGACCTGGGGGTTGAGCAGGTCGCTCAGATATGGACGAAATGACTGGGCCCCTCGGATAATGAAGCTATTGGATGGATAATCTATTCCTCCGATTGTGAGTGATCGAGTGGTTTGTTCGATTTCTATTCCACCCCACCGAAGGGTATTGACCAATTTGATGGCTGCGCCTAGGTCCCATTGGTTGCGCGAAACGACGTACAGTTCACCTTCGCCGGCTTTTATCGATTCTTGGCCCATACGGTACATGTCATAGGTCCACTCCGTTCGTCGTTCTGCGCCTAGGGCCAAGACTGCCATTGAAGCTGTCAACATATAGTTGCAGGAATCCTTTAAGTGCCATTCACCACCGCGATAAGGGTTTGGATAATCTGTGCTCGGCATTCGCGTTGACCGTCCGTTTGAGAAGGTGTCCGGAAATAGGGAGGCGTCGTGCACAGAGGGATTGGCCCACGGATGGCTAGTTTCGGTCAAAATCCCAACCATGTTGTGGTAGTAGGCTGCTGTCCGCATTCCCCCGTTCCACCAGGTGTCGTAGTTGATGCGAGAAATAACACCAGTCTTGCCCTCTTGTTCGAGACGACGACTAATACTTTCCCCAGCCAGGTTAATTCCTCGCATTACGAGCGGAGGAATGTTTGGGTTCATAGGATCGATAAATGGTGGCACAAAGATTCGAGCAGGAAAGGGTGCGGACTGATGGTGGTTGTAGACGATCTGTGGAAACCATTCTCGATAGAGCTGTGTCGCCACGTTTCTTGATTCTGCGAGGTTAAACATAAACCAGTCACGATTGTTATCGTGGCCAGCGTATCGTTGGTAGAGTTCGACTGGCGATGAGCGCTCATATGGGGTGCCGACGTGGCTTGCGTACCAGTCTGCTACGAGGCTAGTGCCATCAGGATTCATGTTAGGCAAGAGAAGCAAGATTACATTGTCACGAATGGTCTGCATTTCCGGGGATTCGTCGGTGACGGCGTAATAGGCTAGCTGTGGAGCCACCTGCGCGTGAGCGACCTCTGTTGAGTGCAGCCCGAAATCGATCCAAACGACGCTTTTGGCGTCAGTTGCTAGCTCTTGCGCTTCACTTGGAGTGAGGTCACTGGCTAATGCTAGGCGCCGGGAGGCAGACTTAAAATGTGGAAGGCGCCGCATGTTGGCTACGGATGAGATCACGGCCATTAATTGGGTGCGCCCTTCCGTAGTTTGCCCAATATTTACTAACTGAATTCGTTCGCTGGCTTGGTCTAACACCTTCAAGTACTGAGATATCTGTTCGTAACTCCCAAGTTTGTAATCGTCGCACGGTTCAAAACCCAACACTGAGGCTGGTACTGGAATGTTCTGTGAAACAGATTGAGCAACCGTAGTTACAGTGGCCAACACGGCGGCGAGGCCAAAGAGGAAGAGGCGCTTCACCATATCGGATGTAGTCCTACGAATTCGCGAAGGTAGACAGACGGCTGATCGCGTTTCCCACGACACTATCTGGTGTTGAAGCTCCGGCGGTCACTGCGACACTCACAGCACCTGCACCGGGCAACCAATTGTGGGAAGTCACTTCGCTGCTGTCGTCTAAGCTTCCTTGGTTTAGCTTACTTGCTGGACGATGCCGAATTTCATTCTCTGAGATGAGGCAGTCGGCATCAGCGATGTGGAAGCATGGCAATGAATCTGCACAAATTCTCGCAAGATTCCGTGTATTGCTGCTGTTGTAGCCGCCGATGACTATTGCTAAGTCGAATTGCTGAGTGTTCAGGAGAGCCGTAATGGCGTCTTGCCGGTCTTGAGTTGCACTACAAATTGTTTCAAAGGCTCTGTAATGATCGTTAAGGGTATTACGACCGTAACGATCGACCATGGCGTCGCGAATCATTTCACCAATCTCAAGTGATTCCGACATGAGCATGGTTGTTTGATTTGCCAAGCCGACGCGCTCAAGGTCTCTCTCCGGGGAGAAACCTGGTGAACAGGCCTTTCGAAACGTAGCTTCAAAAAGATCAATGCCAGCACGACCGCGGATAAAGTCGCATAGCAGTTCCGCTTGTTTGCGATCAAGAATGACAAGGTAGTGGCCGTTCTCTGCCAGTAGTGCCTGCGATGCAGTCGCGCGGGTTTCTTCGTGATGGACTTTGCCGTGGATTACAGCCGTAAAACCATCCTCGGTGTATCGTTTGACGTTCTTCCACACATTGAGAACTGAGCCGCAGGTCGTGTCGATTAGTGTGCAATTCCGTTGTTCGAGTTGTTCGAGTTGTTCGATGGTTACTCCGAAGGCTGGAAGAATAACCACGTCACTTTGAGTGAGGTGTTCCACCGATTGGTTCGAGTCGCTTAAGAAGGAAACGCCAGCTTCTCTCAGGCGCGTATTAACTCCTGGATTGTGAATGATTTCACCAGTAAGGAACACTCGGCTCTCTGGGAACCTGACGCGAGTTTGATAAGCATAGTCCACTGCACGGTCGACGCCGTAACAGAATCCAAATTCTTGGGCCAATCGAACGATTAATCGCCCGTCCTGCCATTTAAAGTTTGCGTTCTTTATTTGGTCAACGAGTTCACTGTGATAGTCGTCTGCCAAGGCGCCTGCGACGGCGTGTTTCAGATTGAGGCCCTTTCGAAAGACAGCAGCAGTCACGCGTCAATCACCAAACGTTGATCGAGACTTCCCGGATTTGAGGCGTAATCTCGTCAAAGGGACTTAGTTCTGGAACTTGGGGCCTACTCAAAATAACTTCAAGCTCCTCGAGAAAGGTCTCGTCTGAGTCTGTTAACGAATCAGCAAATCTAATCGGAGTTTGTGGTTGGTTTTCTCGGGTTGTTTCAGATGCAATTATTTGGGGCTCAAGCGATGCATCCAAGTCCGTCATTGTCTGTTCTGGATGAAAATGGAGGAACTGGCCAAGGGCAACGCCAAGTAGTAAGCCAGCAGCAGTGGCAGCGCTCAACCACCAACCGATGCCGTTGTCTTGCCGACTGGATAATTGATTGGAAGCCGGAAGACTCAGGACAGGAGTCTCTTTTAAAGACTTCGAAGCATTTCGAACTCGATCCAT
>CAZUZW010000076.1:0-10708 GCA_964624855.1 uncultured Vicinamibacteraceae bacterium | reverse complement strand
AGGGCCCGGCCTCGCTCCGCGATGCGGGGTCTGCCTTCACGAAGCATGCGGTGGCTGGTATGTAAGCTGGAAGCACCGCGTGTCGGCGGTGGATACGGTATGCATAGCAGAGACAGACTCGAACTTGAAAAGTTCATCGCTCTTCTGCGGTGGAAGGGCTGCGTCTGTCCACGACCGAACCTTTGGGCTAAGTTCTTTCAGCTCCTCAGCGACAGATATCTGTGTCTTGAGGACACACCGGATGCGGTTCCACCACCATCACCACCGTTGATTCTCGCTGCCTGGACGGAAAGTTCTGCTGCAGGAAAATGGATGCGATTCACTTCGCAGCTCCGGTGGGCTCATAAGTATGGTGACTGGGAAGCCGTGGTAAAGACATTGCCTCAACTAAGCGGGCTGTCTCGGCCTCGGCCATCAGGCTATCTTGTTGTCGAAGGTTTTCTGGACGGCTATAGAAATTACTACCCACCTATTCGGTGAATGTGAGTATGTGTCCTGAAGTGCCGTTTACGGTGCGGCATGATAGGACTCCTTTTACATCGCTGGGTAGGCTGGATGTTTGACGTATTGTCCCCAGCCAGTGGCGATGCTATTACCCCCGACCGTAAAGCGCTAGCAGTGATAATCGTCGAAATGTCTATAACTTGTGTGTCTGTTTGGCCACTCGAGATGGCGGTGAATAAATGGCGCAGTTAGTGCATGATCAACGCTGCCGTCATCTGATAATCTACTCGGGGTTCGAAAGGGCTTGATTGTTCTACATCGATTGCGAATGCCAGTAACGAGGTATTTACAGTCCGTATGTTGTGTGGGGTGTTCTTCGCGTGGGAACTCGTGTAGACGGGGTTTACTGGGGCAGGTTTATCGGGTGTTGATATGACGTCGCAAACAGAGCAGTCGGTCGACGTGAGTGTTGAGAATCTCATCCAGTTGTATCGGGGCATGCTGCTTTCACGGAAAGTTGATGAGCGGCAGCGTTCACTGAAGCGTCAGCAGAAAACCTATTTTCAGTTAAGTTGTGCCGGGCACGAGGCCCTGCTTGTGGCCGCTGGGTTGGTACTCAAGCCTGGTGTCGACTGGGTCTACCCGTACTACCGCGACCAAGCGCTGTGCCTGATGCTTGGAATGACGGCGGAAGAAGTGTTACTTGAGGCTGCCGGTGCAGGGGCCGCACCTTTTTCTGGTGGGCGGCAGATGCCGAATCACTGGGGGAGTCCACGTCTTCACATTGCGTCACGGTCGTCCAGTACAGGGATGCATTTTCTCCACGGTGTGGGATGTGCCGAGGCCACCAGTTACTTCACGCGTCATCCCGCAGTGGCGCTTGATAACCGATTAGACCATGACCCGTCAGAGATTACCTGTGTCCTTTCCGGCGAGGGTTCAACTAGTCAGGGCGAGTTCTGGGAAGCGTTGAGTTCGGCTTCGTTGGGTGAACTGCCTGTTTTGTTCGTGATCGAAGACAACGGCTATGCGATTAGTGTGCCGGTTGAGGCGCAGACGCCAGGCGGTGACATTTCGAGGCTTGTTGAGAATTTTCCGCGCCTTCTCGTTCGGAAATGTGACGGGACTGACCCGGTTGCGAGTTATAGAGCGTTATCAGAAGCGGCTGATTACTGTCGTTCAGGCGTCGGACCGGCATTGGTTCATGCCCGCGTGCTGCGCTTACATCCGCACTCGAATTCGGATGACGACCGAATGTATCGGCGAGGTGCTGAACTTGAGGCAGAGCTTGCACGAGATCCGCTGCCGAGATTCCGTGAATATCTGGTCAGCGAACAATTTGTGGAAGAAGCAGCGCTAACAGAACTTGAGCAGCAAGTTGAGGACGAAGTGTCCAAGGCGGCTGCAGTTGCAGTCAATGCGGAACCACCGAACCCGACCAGCGTGTTGACGGCGATATATTCCGATGTTGATCCGACCAGCTCTGAATTTAGCCACCCAGCTCAAGGTGCAGGCGATCCTCAAACAATGATTGAGTTGATCAATCGATGCCTTGCTGACGAGTTGGGACGTGACGAACGCGTCATTTGTTTTGGTGAGGATGTTGCTGATTTAAGTCAGGATGATCTCTTGGTGGACCTTAAAGGCAAGGGAGGAGTCTTCAAGGCGACAGCCGGGCTCCAGAGGGCCTACGGTAGCGACCGGGTGTGGAATACGCCGATTGCTGAGGCGGGCATCGTAGGTCGAGCCATTGGGCTTGCACTGCGGGGGTTGAAACCAATAGTTGAAATTCAGTTTTTTGATTACATTTGGCCAGCCATGATGCAGATCCGGAATGAGTTATCGAATATGCGCTGGCGATCGAAAGGGCATTACACGTGTCCGGTGGTAATCCGTGCGCCGTCAGGTGGTTATCTGAGAGGTGGCGGTGTCTATCATAGCCAGTCCGGCGAGGTGGTATTTAGTCACGTTCCGGGCCTTCGCGTCGTGATGCCGTCCAATGCGCTTGACGCAAATGGTTTATTGAGAACGGCCATACGCAGTGATGACCCAGTGTTGTTTCTTGAGCCAAAACATTTATACCGGCAGGTTCACAATCGGGGTGTTTATCCCGGACCAGACTATATGGTTCCATTTGGTTCGGCTAGTGTGGTGCGGGAAGGAAGCGACCTGACAGTGGTGACGTACGGTTCAACCGTTGTGCGTTCGATACAGGCCGCGGAGCGACTGTTTCAGGAGAGCGGCATGTCGGTCGAGGTGTTGGATCTGCGTAGTTTGAGCCCTTATGACTGGTCCACCATAAGACGCTCGGTCGAGAAAACGAGTCGCGTGCTCGTTGTGTATGAGGATTGGTTGAGTTGGGGCTATGGAGCCGAGATTGCGGCACGAATTTCAGACGAACTTTTTTCATCGTTAGATGCGCCGGTTCGTCGTGTAGGTGCGCAAGACTCGTTTTGTGCCTATAGTCCGACACTGGAAGATGAGATTTTGCCGCAAGTTTCTGATATCGAGACTGCGGTACGAGAACTGATGGCAATCTAGCGACGTACTACGGTTTTGGTTGGCCGGTGTCGTCGGTGCGGACAGCTTCCTCTGGGAAATTGTTTGAGAGTGTTTTAGCTTCGGCCAAGAAAGCCTCGGCGGCATGAGACAGTTCTCCAGATCTACGATAAATTAACTGGATTTGACGAGGTAGTTCAAGACCAGGAACTTTCACCGCCAGCAGTCGCCGACTTGCCAACTCGGACAGAGCGCATCGTTTGGGCAGTAGTGCGACACCAAGACCCATTTCAACTGCCCGTTTAATCCCATCGAGACTCGGGAGAGCGATCTGAATGTTGATGGGAGTGTGGCGCTCTTCGTACAGTCGTAAAACACGCTCACGTGCTGGTGACGGGTCATTATGAGCGATCACGGTTTCTTGGCGAAATTCTTCCATCGTAACATTTGACCGATCGGCAAATCGATGGTCCGGATTGATCAGCATAACAAGCTCGTCCTCCCCCAGCGTGACCCCGACGAGTCCACGATCAGGTGGCGAAAAGGTCAGCACGCCGAAGTCCAGAGTTCGATTCAAGACCTCTTCGGCGATTTGTCGTGCGGGTAGTCTGCTGACCTCAACTTGCGCTTGTGGATGTGCGGATCGAAATTGTTTTATGACCGGTAGTACGACGTGAGCAGCAGCTTCATTGGCTCCGATTAACACGCGTCCGCGGCGCAGGTCTTGAAGCTCTTGTATGGCCCCTTGAGTTTCGAGACTGAGGCGCTCGAACCGGTTGGCGTAGTCCAGCAAGACCGTGCCGGCTTCGGTTAATTGACCACCTTTTGATGACCGGTCGAACAGTCGTTCGTTGAGACTCTCTTCGAGACGTTTCACGGCCTGACTGACCGCAGGCTGGGTTTTGTGCAACTTCGCGGCTGCTCGAGAGAAGCTACGTTCGGTGGCGACGGTTCGAAAGACCAGTAATTCTGAGAGGTTCATGAGACGTGAGACAGGAAGATTAATATGTGGTGATGATAATTGCCACATGATAACAGAGAGTTATACATGTCCGTTGAAGGGGCCAATGTGGGCTGCTAAGGCGTACGCTTTGCTTTTACCGATGTCCTCAGGATTGGATGCCTTCTGTATGGGACCGCCGGTGGAGCTGATGAACGGACCTTGGTGCCCACTCTGTTAATATCCGACTACCTGACCGTCTTTTCTAGGGTCGGTTCCGCCGTGCAGCATTCCGGTATCTGGGTCGATCTGGATGGCTTGATATCCACCCATGCCTCCTCCACCAGCTCGCTCAACGGTATGACCACGCCGCTCCAATTCAGCAATCACTGCGTCTGAGATTCCTGGTTCAACGGCAAGAACGCTACCGTGGCGAACACGTGCGGCGTCACCAGCCTCTTGGACGTTCATCCCGAAGTCGATCATGTTGAGTAGAACTTGGACGTGGCCCTGGGGTTGCATGTGGCCTCCCATGACGCCGAACGGCATTATCGGTCGTCCGTTTTGTGTGATAAACCCCGGCATGTTGGTGTGGAGGGACCGCTTGTGAGGTTCAAGGCTATTAAGATGACCTTCTTCAAGTGAGAATCCGCTGGCACGGTTTTGAAGCGCGAAGCCGAGATCGCCAGGGACGATTCTGGAACCGAAATTTCCGAAAATACTTTCGATGAGCGAGACCGCGTTTCGGTCTTTATCGACGACCGTGAGATACACCGTCTCGCTGTGTTCGTAAGGGTTTCCCTCAGTCACGACACTTGCTTGATTCAGGTCAATCAAAGTCCGTCTCGTCGCACCATATGATTTTGAGATGAGCTCGGTAATCGGCAGCGAATTTTCGTTCGGGTCACTAACAAAGGTGTCGCGATCGGCGAACGCGAGCTTCTTGGCCTCTGTGATGAGATGGAGCGTGTCGGCAGTGTTGTGACCCATGGCCGTGATGTCAAACCCTTCCAAGATGTTCAACATCATTAACGCGATGATTCCTTGACTGTTAGGAGGCAGTTCCCACACGTCATAGCCCCGGTAATTGGTTGTGACAGGGTCCACCCACTCGGAGGTGTGATCTTCGAAGTCCGCCATCGTGAAATAGCCGCCGTTTGCTTCACTGAACGCAACGATTCTTCTTGCAATGTCGCCACGATAAAAGGCATCACGGCCGCCAAGTGCAATAGTTTCATAAGTGGCGGCTAGGGAAGGATTCTTGAAGAGTTCCCCGATTTCTGGCGCGCGGCCATTCGGCAAATACGTGTTCGCTGAGTCGGGCCAGCGCGCCAACGCGTTAGCCGCGCCTCGCCATTGGCGCTGGATGATCTCGCTGACCGGAAAACCAGTTCGCGCATAAGAGATCGCCGGATTCATTAATTCTGAGAAGGTCATCGTTCCGAAACGCTGGAGTAGTTCGTTCCAGCCGTCCACGGCGCCGGGAACTGTCCAGGTCAGCGGTCCATCGGCAGGTACTTCCGTCAACCCTTGACGAGAAAATACGTCTCGGCTGATCGCATAAGGTGCACGACCTGTCGCGTTCAACGCGTAGAGTTGCTCATCTTCGGCACTCCACACTATGGCAAAGAGGTCACCGCCAATCCCATTCATGTTGGGTTCGACCAACCCCAGCATCGCGTTTACCGCTACCGCGGCATCGATGGCGTTACCGCCTGCCTTGAGGATGTCGAGGCCGACTTGAGCTGCAAGGGGTTGGCTGGCCGCCACCATTCCGTTGGGACTTATGACTGCTGATCGACTGGAATGTGGGCTGCGAGCTGGGCGGCTGTAACCATGGCTTAGGGGACGGTCGGTAATCGTCTCATTCGTTTGTGCATCGACCGGAGCCACAATACTGCCAGTGAGCATTGCGAAACTAATGATGAGTATCCCACCGATCTTTCGCATTACGTCTCTCCTCGGAACGCGGTTCTAGTCTGAGCCGATAATACCGCGTGTGGTGTTGGAGATACAGTAGAACAAGCCTTTACGATGGCAGTCGATCGAGAATGGCTTGAGTCATTTGTGAGCAGGATACGGGCGCTGTTGTTTGTGTAAGGGCGGCAGTGCGCAGTCCAGCGGCAAGCGGCTGGCTGATTGCGGTTTCAATGGCGGCAGCCTCATCGTTGAGTCCAAGCGCGTGCCGTAGCAGCATCGCGGCCGATGCGATAGTAGCCACTGGATTAGCCCGGTTCTGTCCTGCAATATCAGGTGCGGAGCCGTGTACTGGCTCGAATAAGCCTCCTTTACCTCCGACGCTAGCGGACGGAAGTAAGCCCAACGATCCAACGACGGCGCCGGCTTCGTCTGACAAGATGTCCCCGAAAAGATTGCCGGCTAACAAGACATCAAATTTTTGCGGATGGGTCACCAAAAGCAAAGCGCAGGAATCAACTAACTGATGCTCCAAGGTTACGTCTGGGTAATCCGCAGCGACGTCGATGACAACTTCTCGCCAAAATCTTGAAACTTCAAGAACGTTCGCTTTGTCGACCGATGTAACAAGGCCGTTCCGCTGACGGGCACTGTCGAATGCAATCCTCGCTATGCGCTCAATTTCCATCCGAGAGTACTTCATTGTGTTGAAGGCAGTAAGTCCATCGTCTGACCGACCTCTTGGTTCTGCGTAGTACAACCCACCTGTCAATTCGCGGATAATCAGGAGGTCGAGCCCTGTAATGAGCTCAGCTTTGAGAGAGCTTCCTTCTTCGAGACCAGGCCAAACTTTGGCTGGGCGAAGATTGGCAAAAACCCCGAGTTCTTGGCGTAATTGCAGCAGTGCCGTTTCAGGTCGTTTGTCGCCAGGTGCTTGGTCGAACTCCGGGTCTCCGACTGCACCCAACAACACCGCATCTGCCGCAACACAGGCGTCTCTGGTTTCACTCGGGAGCGGTGGGTCTCCCGCGCGGAGCGCTACACCGCCGATTGGATACTTCGCAAGTGCAAGCGAGTGGTTGTAGTGTTCAGCGACGGCGGTAAGGACTGCTTCGGCCGCTGCCACGACCTCTGGACCGATACCGTCGCCAGGGAGAAGTGCGATAGTGGCTTTCATGGACAGTTGGAAACTATATCTGAAGCGAGACTACAGGTCGTTTAACCCATCAGCCCGATCAACCGTGCGCCGATCGCGACACTAGTCCAGATTCCAAGGGACATCAGGCCGACAATCTTGGGCCAGTATGGACCGAGTTGAGCTTCGTCCGTCAGAATGGCTCGACGACGCACAGTAAACGTAAAGATGATACCGAAAAGCATAGCTTCTGCCTTCCACCAGAAAAATGGGCTGTAGTACTGCTTTAACGCTGTCGAGGTGAGAGATGGGAGGCCCGTGATCAAGAGAATGATAAAGCCGCCAATCAGCCACGGTTGCGCGTCACGTGCGATATCAGCCAAGGGTCTACTTGTGAGTCCGCGTCCCAATAACCGCATGTCAACGATCGCCAGTGCTCCAACAAAGACAGCAACGGCGACAAGGTGAATTACCTGCACGATTGGTGCTGCCCAAGTGTGACTCAGAACATACTCGCTAAGGGGGATTGTCCCCATCCACTGGAAGAACGGCAATAAATCCATGAGTTCACATCCTAATCAAGGCCAAGGTCAAGCCACCATTGTGGGACGAGTGCACTGTAGGCAATCATGCGTCCAGAGATAATGATGGTTGCCCAGAGCACGAGCGACAGAAAACCAGCCACTCTAGCTTTGTAAGGCACCACACCCGAAAAATCCCAAGAGACCCACGATCGACGAGCATCAGCCAATTTGGCTTCAAGTTTTTCGAGGGCTTCTTTGTAAATGGTCATATGAAATGCGACCGCGTTCACGGCCGCAAGAAGCATAAGTAGCATCTTTAGCCAGAACCAAAAGTTCGGATAGAAGCGCATGGGATCGCCGTAAAACAACAGTCCGCCAGTCGAGAAGCTGATCACCATGGTTGTCATTTGCCACGGAAAGAGGCGCTTCTGTGTTTGCACCAATGGTGTACTGAGATTGCCAATGCCGGCGAGGCGCAGGTCCATCATGATGACGAGTCCGGCGAACCACGAGGTGCTAATGACGTGCGAGGTTAATAACCAGGGATATACGTTGTAGGCCTCGCGAAGAGCGATACTGCTTGACAGTTCGCTTAGCCATTCGAATACAAACCGGAAGGACATTCCTTGCTATCTCCAGAAAACCATTGCTGATCGGCGTGCCAAGCTTATTGGCAGCGCGGTTCCTGTCTGCTGTCGTGACCGTCGCTGTAGGTCCGGTGACATTGTGAACAGGATTCGACGATTAAATTATCCGCGAACGAGGCGGCGTCGTAATCTTGGTTGCGCGCAGCCTCCAGTACCGTGACTGCTGATTCTTCGAGGAGCCGGGCGCCTTCAATATAGTCCGCTTGGTCGACGGGAGCCGGCATGCCATTGTCGCACAGGCGACCTTCTATCATCGCGAGCTTGGCGCTGTCAGCCAGAGCTACCGCAGCGCCCTCGACGTCTGGCCAGCCTCGGTAGACTCCCCCGAAGCGAGCGGTCGCTGGTCCAACGAGAGCGGCTACGGCCTCGCGGACTTCGGAACTCATTTCTGGCAGCTCAGAGCCTGGCGCCTGCGACTGGAGATCAAACAACTTATTGGAATTTGGAAACATGATGCCGCGCATAAGCTGGGCGAGAGTCCCGATCGGTTCGTCGGATGGCGCTTGTGCATGGGGCGCGCCCACGAAGCTCAAGACCAGAAACGAAGCTACGATCACTCTACAGATTTTCATATTCTCACCTCATCATCGCTACATCGCAGTAAGTCTTATAGTTACAGCGAGAGACTACACTAGAGGACTGACCGAGGCAACCGGACAGATGTATTGGGTGTGCCGAGTAGCCTACGATGAAGATAATGTGCTGCGCCATATACCGAGGAGTGGTTCGCGTGTCATGATGAGTTCCAGTAGCTTTTTTGGTTCCAAGGTAACTCAAGAAATACGGTGATTCATGTTTCAAGACAAAACGTTCAGAGTCGTGCTGTGGACTGCGCTAGTAATAGTGATTGTTACGTGTTCGGCGGAAGGGCAAACATCCGTCTCGACGATCATCGGTTCAGGACAGCCGGGAAATTCTGATCGCGAGGTGAACAACCCTTACGGTGTCGTCATTGGACCCGATGGAGCGCTTTATTTCTGCGACCTCGACAATCAGATGGTTCGCCGAGTTGACCTTGTGTCCGGTGCCACGACAGTCGTGGCGGGAAACGGCTCTAGGGGCTACCAGGGCGATGGAGGTTTAGCGACGGCCGCCTCCTTAAATATGCCTCATGAGATTCAATTTCATCCAAATGGCGACCTCTACATCGTGGAGCGCGACAGCCATGTCGTTCGGATGGTGGCGGCTGCGACAGGCATCATTTCGACGGTCGTGGGTACTGGTGTCGAGGGATTTAGTGGTGACGGTGGCCCGGCCCGGGCCGCGCAACTGCGTCGGCCGCACAGCATCGTTTTTACCCCACCGGGGGCTCTATTGATTTGTGACATCGGCACCCATCGCATCCGTCACGTCGAGTTCACCACTGGTGAAATCAGAACGTTTGGCGGGACGGGTGAACGTGGGCCAACGCCGGATGGCGCGCCCCTTGAAGGGACGCCTCTCAACGGACCACGAGCGATGGCGCTGGACCCGGAGGGGACGTTGTTCTTGGCACTGCGGGAGGGGAACGCAATTTATCGGATTGATCTTGAGAGCCAGACAATTCACCATGTGGCGGGAACAGGTGAACAGGGGTACTCAGGTGACGGTGCGGCAGCGGTGCAAGCGACCCTTGCGGGACCGAAAGGATTGGCGTACGGCCAGGGGCAACTTTATGTGGCAGATACTGAAAACCATGTCATTCGACGGATTGATCTCGATACGGGAGTCATAAGCACGGTACTCGGCACGGGACAGCGCGGAGATGGACCCGAACCGGACCCGCTTTTGTGCAAAATGAATAGGACGGACGGGGTGTTTGTGGATTCCGAAGGGCGGTTGCTTGTCGGAGATAGCGAAGCGCATCGGATTCGTCGTCTAGAGTGAGAGCGTGTGACAGAGAAGGCACGCTGGTTCTGGGACTGAATGGTCCTGGGATGTCACTCTTGTTTTTACAAGGGAAGGTCTCAGGAGTCGCAAGTGATATGTGCTGGACTTCGTCGCAGTTTATTTTCGTGATTTTGGGGACGGCCAGATTGGGAGAGTGATCATGCAGACTCGTTTAATGGTTGCCGTTTGTGTCGCGTTGGCTGTGTTCGTGGGAGTGTCGTCACTAGGTGCCCAGGGTGGAAGTTTTCGCCTCGTCACCGATGCTATGTTGCAAGACCCAGACCCAGCGGATTGGCTGAACTGGCGACGGACATTGGATGGTTGGGGCTATAGCCCCCTTGACGAAATTACCGCTGAGAATGCTGAGGATCTCCAACTTGCCTGGAGTTGGGGTTTGACGGAAGGTTCACAACAGACAACGCCGTTGGTTTATGACGGCGTTATGTACCTGGCAAATCCAGGCGCTATCGTGCAGGCCCTTGCCGCGGCCACGGGAGACCTGATCTGGGAGTATCGCCGTGGAGAGCAGTCTGAGCATCGAAGTGTGGGTGGTCCCGGTCCAGGACGGATGCATCGAAATATTGCGATCTATCAGAACAAGATATATCTGAACACCAGTGATGCTCATATCGTGGCTATTGATGCACGTTCGGGCGAAGAAATATGGTCAACGGATGTTGGTGGTGGCGCGGGATACCACTACTCAAGGGGGTCCATTGTGGCAGATGGTCGC
>CAZUZW010000075.1:0-10857 GCA_964624855.1 uncultured Vicinamibacteraceae bacterium | reverse complement strand
AACACGCTGGTTCGGGTATCTCCATGATGCACCGATCATACTTATTAGTAGAGACCCGAGTTCGCCGCAACAGATTCTGTGACCAGCAATACCCGAATCTCCGCGCTGGAAGTCTCCGTATCTTCCAATAGAAAATTTCCGACTGACACCGCGGCGAACGCTAAAAGCAAACAAACTATCCCGTATAAGATGTATCCACGCGGCACCATCCCTACCTCTCATTTGAGTGTGACCGCTGAGGCCATTAAGTCTGTGATCGATCGTAATGCACCGAACGAATCGATGGCATAACTAGAGTCACGAAAGGACGAATGACGTTACTACGCGATGTCGATGATCTTCCCCCGAAGAAGCCGATGGGGCTCTATGCGCTGGTCTCCGTCGTGGTGATCGCCAGTGCCGCATATCTGTTTCTGTTCAGAACCTCGCCGGACCTGGATCCAAATTCAATCGCTGATGCCCCGACAGTAACGGCACCTGCGGATGTGCCGGTGTCACCAGCAGTACCCAGGGAAGCGGTCCCGTTACCTGCTGAACCGGATCGTGCTGAGCCCCTGCCTTCGACAGAAGAGCCAGTCGTTGAGGCGGAACCAGACGCGGTGACGGTACCGCAACCAGTTGTGCTGCAGGTTGTGGCCGATGTTGATGGTGCCGATGTATTCATTGACCGGAGCTATGTTGGCACAACGCCATTTGAGTCCACTACGCTCGGTCCGGGGCGATACCGGGTCAATGTGTCTGCGACTGGTTACGAAACCTACGCAGAGGATATTGAAATTGATGGAGACCGGACCTCTATTGTTGTGGCATTCAGGCAGGTGTCTCTCGATGAACGTTTGGCAGTTATACACAAACACCGATTCGGCGACTGTGCCGGAGAACTCGTCGCCAACACGAGCGGTCTGCGGTATCAGACGAGTGATGATGACGCTTTTGAAGTGAGTCTTGAGGCCATGGAGGAGTTCACGATCGATTACCTTGAACATAACTTACGCATCAAGGTACGAGACGGGCGCACGTATAACTTCACAGATGAGCAGGACAATGCGGATGCACTGCTCGTGTTTCACCGAACAGTCGAAGACGCGAGGCGTCGTCTCGCGTCTGGCGATAGGCCGGTCTTGCCATAAGACGTTTGAGACCCCAAGAAAATTCTGCGGGCGGACAACGGGCCACGGCTGCAGTCGACACGGTCGAAAACAAGACGAGCACCAGGATGGACCGAGTTGTCTCAGTGCCCCCCCGATTGCCATCGCCACTGCAAGTCGGGAATCCACGCCGCCGCCGACCTGTTCGATAACGCTTGGTCTTGTCTCGCGTTGTACCAGTCTGGCCGCTGGTCTCGATCCTCATTCGGGTCAACGCCGATCGCATCGACCTCGAAACGTCCGGGGAACTGATTACGCACCAGGGGTTCTGTGGGCCGCGGTGTAGTGTCAATCATGGGGTACAGCCAGGAGTACTCCAGTCCCGGGTGTCGCTCGCCGTACCGCGACGGAATGTCTTGTGTCCAGTTGCTCGGAATTGTCAGGCAGAACGCCAGTAGGCATATGAAGGCGATGCGCTGGGAAGCCAACGGCGCTGCGTCGAGCGATGTGCCCAGGGACTGAGTGGTGGCCGAGCTGTTTTTAAGGCGACCTAGCCTCCGCAAACGCGAGCGATACAACAATGCAGCGCCGAGCAGGACCATCACGATGTTGAGTGTCTGCCCTGTCCCGAAGGCGAGCCGGTGAGTCGGATAGTCTCTGAAGAGGTCGATGAAGAAGCGAGGGAATGCGTACCAGAACACGAACCGAGCCCCAGCCGCGCCTGGTGTCGGGTTCACTCGTCTCACGCGCATCAGGTACGCCATCAGTAGCAGGTTCTTCGCGCCGTCATACAGTACCACCGGATGGCGAAACCCGTCCGCGTCCGGAAACTTGACTCCCCACCACACCTCCGTCACGGCACCGACGATCTGGCCGTCGATGAAGTTCCCGAGTCGCCCGATCCCCATGAGGAACGCCGCCGGAATGACGAGAGTGTCGGCAAGGTGGAGGAACGATTTTCGGTACCGGCGTGCAAAGAGTCCCGCGCCAACCGCGCCACCGAGCATAAGCCCGTGCGTAGCCATGCCCCCGAGCCAGTAGGCGGGAATCAGTTCAAGATGTTCACGGTAGAACGACCATTCGTCGAATGCGATCTCGACGGCTCGGCCTCCGACGAGGACGCCGATGGCCATGAACAGACTGAGGCTCCAGACCTCCCGGAGGGACAGGTGCGGCTGGCTATTATGACGGCGTCTCAGGAAGACATGAATCTCCAGGAACCCGAGAGCAAAGCCCAGCCCGTACCACCAGAGGTGCACACCGGCGATGTCAAACAGGATCGGGTCGATCTGGTGGACGTAGGGACCGAACATGGGTTCCCCCGATACTAACTCGGATAGTCAGAAAGGTTGCCGACAATTGATTTCACGGCGAGTGCCTCCGTGTTTACGCGTATCTGCTCGATTTAATGAAGAGTCAAAATTCACGCGGCGGTCTCCCATCGCCGCTCTCAAGCCGACGCTAGAAGCGAAATGTGTAGTTGAGCTTGGTGCTCAATCCCCGGCTGAGCGTTGTGAAGCGCGGGTCGAGCTGATCGCCCGTGAAGTGCGGGTCGAGCTGGGTTCTTCTGAGATTCTGCCAGTTCTGTGTGTAGACCAGGTAGAGGTCGTTTCCGGGTGCGATGATCCATCGTGTTTTGAGAAAGAGCCCGATGATCTCAGAGACGTTGTCATACTGAACGTTGCTGGTGATTGAGGACCAGGGGCTGATGTCCCACGCAGTGTTCAGGCGCACCAAGTTCGTATCGAAGGCGCCTTGGGGAAGACTGACCTCATTCCGTTCATATTCGAGACCGAGTTCCACTCCAGCGGCTGGACGGTACTCCAGCCCGAGCTCGTAGCCAAATCGGTCGCCGTTCCAGAAGCCGCCCCCACCGATGTCAGCGTCTAGGCTGATAGGTTTCTGACTCGGAGTGCTTCCCGTGACCTCCCACTCCAAGGTTTGGTAACCACCAGGCTGGACCACAACACCGTCGCTAATCTCGAATGCTCGGTCAAGGTGCTCAAATTGGCTCGTGACGCGAACGTTGAAGTCGGCGCTGTTTTCGAAATCGATACCGAGGAGGTCAAATCGCCACTGTCGTTCCTCGGGACGCCCGGTGTCGATCGATGCGAGGTATCTGAACTGCGTGCCGAATCGGTACTGGCGGATCCAACTGCTGTCGGGGCGTGGGCGCCACGTGATGTTTGGCTCCACGCGCCGAAATCCGTTTCGCGTGACGAAGCCGATGGCCGGGTCGTAAAAGCTCCCGAACTCTCTGTATGACAGGTGCATTTCCCAGATGTCGTTCGGGAAATCGATTCGGAAGCCCCGCGCCGACAAATCAGAGAGCGTCCGGCCGATAGTAGGCTCGGGATTTGAGTTCCAGACAAAGAACCCATCAACCTGAAGATTTTTGTCTCCCAGAAAGCGTGAAGTCCGCAGGTCCATGTCGACGCCCACCGTGTGGTCGTCGGCTGGACGGACACTCGAGGCCTCGGCTCCGCCTGCCCGTCGCGTATAGATCGCGCCGATTGTGGACTCTGCGAGAATCTGTCGTTTGACTCGAGCCACCGTAAAGTCTTCGCCTTCGATCCCCAGGTGGTCTTCTGTTCCGACCTGGAGAAATCCGAGTTGATAGCGTCCAGCTTGTCCACCGAGTCGGGTGCCGAACCGGACAGGGACCGGGTTTCCTTCACGGAGTCCGATTCGGCGACTGAAGTAAGGTTCCACGCCGTTCCGAGGTGCGAAGTTGTAGACCCCGGAGCCCTCGAGAAAGAAGTCGCGCTGTTCCGGGAACCGCAGCGGAAACCGGGTCAAGTTCACTCGTCGTTGGTCAACTTCCACCTCTGCGAAGTCGGTATTAAGGGATGCGGCCGCTCGGAGGCTTGGGGTGATGGAGTAGGCAAGGTCGACTCCCACATCTTGAGAGGCGCGCGCCGATTGCATCGTTTGGTCCGTCCACCCCGCTACGGCGTAGGGTTTTACCTCGAGACCAAGGCCTTGCGACATGTCCCGAAGACCGGTCAGGCGCCCGGCGTGGATGGGGCGAAATAGGCCCTCGGTTCGTCGATGCCCTGCCCAAAGGACTTCTTCCTGTTTGCGGCGTATGGTTCGCTGAAAGTTGATTCCCCACGTGTCCGACGTGGGATCGAAGTTGAGGGTACTCCACGGTATCCGAATCTCTGCTGACCACCCATTGTCTAGGCGTTGGACTCGTGCCTCCCACACACCGTCCCAGGCCTTGTTGATGCGGCCTCCTTCTCTCAGAAGGCCGTCTCCCATCAGGCCCGCCGGATTGATCTCGAAGAAGTACCCTGTTCGACCGTCCAAGAAGGTATCGAGGATCCACATAAACCGATCGTCGGTGCCAAGACCTTCGTCGCGGCGCTTCTGATAGGCCAGAACTCCGTCCGGGTCATCGAAGAACATTGCGCCGATGTAGAGTGCGTCGCCATCGATCACAACCCGGACTTCGGAGGCCTCCGTGGGTTGAGCGCCTTCGGTCGGTTCTTGTTGAGTAAACGTTGTGGTTGGGGCGGCCCCGCTCCAAGCGGCCTCGGTAAGGAAGCCGTCGAGGTCGATGCGATCAGCGGCGGGAACGGGCACCGCCCGTAGGAGCGGGACTTCCAGCGACTCGCGACCGTTCTGGTCTCCGTCGGCCTGTTGTTGCCCCAGACTCGCATCGGTTGCCAGCAGGATAGCGGCGATGATCCACAACGCAGAGAACCTTGGCCGTTTCACTGTCGCACGGCGAGTTCGGTGTTTGCCATTCGTGTTTGGTTCCTTCTGAGTCCAGTATGTTGGTCCGTCCGTCACCCTGAGATTTGCCTCACTGTCCGCGCGCATCTTACGTTTTTTGACGGCGACTTCGCGATCCCGCCTTTTCCTTCCTTGGACGAGGATGAATTCCGAATCTCTGGTCGTCCCGCGCGATCGCTTTTGCTACACGTTCCATCGTCGGCTCGAAGTCCTCATGATGCGAGTCGATGTAGAGCCACTTCTTCAGGGTTTCGTGAGGCGCTAGGTGCCCGAATTCTTCGATGATCGAGGGTTGATCTGCATGTTCCGTGCAGATCAGCACACCATGCCACTTCCACCGGCCATTCTTTGTTGGTTCGACCAGGAGCATCATCTGGCGACCAAACAGGTAGACGGCCAGGCCACCGAACATACTCTTGGTGAAGAAGCTAGGGTGGTCCTCAAAATCCTGAAGGATCCATTCGTTGTCGAACCTTCTCATCGAACGTTTTATCCGAGCGCGGGTTGATGTGCTCGAAGGAAAGAGCGCACCTGGCGAACCGTAAGGGGAATCCGAGCAGGCGGCTCCTTCCAAGGAAACATACTCACCTCGGCGTTGGGCGCAAGCAGCGCGGACTCCATTGCGGGTTCATATGGGTGCGCTCGGCTGTCATCTGGCAGAATCAGTATGGGCGTTTGGCATGTGCGGACGAAGTCGCGTGTCACGGTAAAGACGAAGTCGGCATTGGTTCTGAACATCTTGGTCAGGAATGTGTTGGCCATCTCCATCGTGATCTCGGGCCGGCGCGTGATTAACTCAGGAGCCCAGCCGGTCATGCCGCTGTCGTACATCACCGTCGGCATTTCCGGCCGAAAACCTACCGGCTGTGCCAGCACAGCTGCGGCGATACGATCAGGTGCTCGGCGTAAGAGATTCCAGATGAAGGGACCGCCAATACAGAAGCCGAGCACCATAAATTTCTCGATTCCCAGGTGATCCATCAGGCCGAGATGGTCATCGGTGTATGAATCCCACGGACGTTCGATCTCGAGCGGTCCCACGGACTGACCGTCATTGGCATTGCGTAAGTCTGATGCGATGCAGCGGTACTCTCCGTTGAATTCCTCGATTGGATTGAAAGGAGCACTAATCAAGCGAGATATCCTCGAGTTCATTCCTCCACCTGCGATGAGCAATAACGGAAACCCGGAACCAGTCTCCTCATAGTGGATGCGCACGTCTCCTTCTTGATAGAAGGAACCGGCCATTCCTTCTTCCCCAGTCTGCTGACTAAACACCCGAGGTGCCGCGGCCATCGCCGTTGCTGCGGCGCCCGTTACCAGTATCTTGCGTCGGGTTGGATCTACCATCAAAGAACCTCCGTAAACGGTGTCGCGTTTACTCAACCGGTTCGATCCGTAAAAGCGCCGCGTCTTGAGCCGTGGGGTTGCCCATGTAGGAACCGTCGGTCAGTACGTAGATGAATCCGTCTGGTCCCTGTCGGACATCACGGATGCGTTGTTTGAGATCTCCTAGGAGCCATTCTCTTCGCTGTTCCATCCCTTGTCGATTAAAGGCCACTCGTTCGAGGTGACCGGTTCGATGCACCCGGCCGGTCGTAAGTGAGCCAACGAAGAGGTTTCCCTTCCAGGCCGGGAAGCGATCGCCCGTATAGAACATGAGTCCCGACGGCGCGATCGACGGTATCCACACAATCTCGGGCTGCTCCATCTCTTCTTGCCACGGGCGCTCGGAGACCCGAGGTCCGTAGTATTCGCGCGAGTACGACACGATCGGCCAGCCATAGTTCTTGCCCGCTGTAATGATGTTGACCTCGTCGCCACCCATCGGTGCGTTCTCGCTGGCCCATAGTTCGCCAGTGTCGGGATGAAAGGCCAAGCCGAGCTGGTTACGATGACCCATTGAAAAGAGCTCAGGTTTGTAGCCGTCCCGACCAACGAATGGATTGTCGTCGCGTGCGCTACCATCGTCCTGCAATCGCAGTAACTTACCGACGTGACTGGCCGGGTCTTGGGCGCCCTGTCCGTCACTTGTCGCGCTGATCGCACCGCCGACTGTCATATACAGCGCATGGTCCGGGCCGAACAGGATACGTGACGCGGCGATTCCTCGGCCGTCTGCATCTGCGACGAAGATGTCACGAACCTCGGACAGTGCTTGTTCTTCAAGTCGCCCACGAGCGAGGGCGACGGTCGCACCGTCCTCGGTGGGTTTCGAGTATGTGAGATATACGAACCCGTTCTCCGTGAACTGCGGATGAATCGCGACATCCATGAGACCGGCAAGATTGACGCCAGTGAAGATTTCTGGAAGTCCGGCAACCGGCGTCGGATCGAGGACCCCGTCTCGAACCCGACGAAGTGTGCCTCCCCGCTCGGTGATGAGAAGGTCGCCGTCAGGAAGAAACGTAAATCCCCAGGGATGCGATAGTCCCGTGGTCACGACTGTGACGCGGATACGTTGTCCTTCAGCCGTATCAAACACGACAGGCACGTCGGGTAGCGGTACAGCTGGAATTCCCTCCGCCGCGAACGTACCCTGCTGCTGCGCGGCGAGGTTTGGAGTCGCCATACCGATACTCACCGCTACCGCAACCGCCATGACCAGTCCTGTCTTCATGTTTTGTCTCTCCTCTGTTCCGGACTGTACCAGAATCACCGGCATTTTATACCCAAGTTGAACCGTTCACCGTTGAGGAGTAGGCTGGGGGCAGGTGATGGTCATATCGAATAACACTTAGGGAGGATTCATGTTCAGTAGGCGAGAATTTCTCATGACGTCAGGCGTGGTGGCGGCAACCACGGCGTTTCAACAGATACCGCTATTCGGTCAAGGTCAATTGACCACATCGTTTGAGGATCTTCGGCGCAATGTCGGTATCTTTAACGGTCAAGGCGGGACGATAGGGTGGGTCGTTAACAGCGACGGAATTCTGATTGTCGATAGTCAGAACGCTGCTGCGGCACAGGCCTGCATCGATGGACTCAACGAACGGTCTTCGCAGGCGATTGATTTTCTGGTGAATACCCACCATCACGCTGACCACACCGGTGGAAATGCGACATTCCGACCAGTCGTGAATTCCATTGTCGCCCATGAAAACAGTGCGTCTTGGCAGCGACAGACGACGGAGCAGAGTGGCAGCGTAGACCCTTATCCAGACGAGACGTTTACCGAGGAATGGCGGACGACTATTGGTGATGAGACTGTTATTGCCAAACACTACGGCGCTGGTCATACGAGTGGTGACGTCGTCGTGACATTTGAACGCGCGAATGTTGTTCATATGGGCGACCTGATGTTCAACCGCTTACATCCCTTCGTTGACCGATCGTCAGGAGCTCGGATTGCCGGCTGGATTGATTTGTTGGAACAGGTGGTCGGCGAACATGAGGCGGACACCATTTATGTGTTCGGACACGGGAGTCCCAACGCTGGTGTCACCGGCGACCGGAGTGAACTAACGCATTTGCGCGACTACTTCAGTGCCGCTCTCGAATTAACGCAACAGGGAATGCAGGCTGGTCGTTCCAAGGAGGAAATCGCCGCAACCGAATCACTGGCCGGGTTTGAGGACCATGTGTCTCCGTTTCCCCTTCTTAGCCTATCCGGCGTCCTAGGGGTGGCGTATGACGAGTTGAGTGAAGGGTAGTTGTAGTTAGAATCTGAAGAGTCGGTTAATTTTGACGACGAAGGCCCGGTTCTCGAGTTCGGGGAAGCGGGGCGTCAGCGTATCACGCTGCTCGTTGTAGACGACGAAGAGTTCGCTTCCAGGCTGGTATTCCCATCGCAGGCGAAGGTTCGTGCTCAGCGAGCGGGTGCTGGTGTTGTACTGGAGCAGGGTACTCACGAACATCTCCGGTGTCACGGTGAAGGTCGTGCGCATGGTGGCGAGATTGGTCGTGAACCGGCCCTGCGGGAGATCAACTCGGTTGTACGACAGGCTTGGTTCTATCGACAACTGTGGCGTCAATTCCACGCGGCCTTGACTGAATCCAACCGTCGTCTTGATCCCGCTAAAGAAACTGCAAAGATGGAGTGACACCCTTCCGGCCAGTGCCCGTTGCTGCCCGAAACCGAACGAGACCTGCGTATCCTGAAAGTTGTAGCCGCCCACCGGAATCGTCACATTGGGCGCAATCTGAAACGGTTGCCTGAGAAATTCGTAGGTGTCCGAATACGTCAGATTGAACGTGTCACTGTTATCAAATTCGACGCCGAACTGTCCCTGGTTTTCACGGGTCTCAAGGGACCCGGTGCGATCCAGGATATATGCGACCTGCCCTTGGAAGGTGAACTTACGTACGATGTCGATGCTCACGGGCCTGGGGCTGAATCGGAATAAGCCAAAGCGACGATCGAAATCGTATCGTCGAAGAAACCCAACCTCGGGACGGAAGTCTCGCCCGACCACGAGCCGTTCCGCCTTCACGCCGTACCGGTCCCCGGTGTAGTCGAGTTGTAGTCGGTGGCTCACATCATCACCTCGTAGCCCCGGGACGCTGGTTTTGGCCCAATAGGTGTTGATGTCCAGGTTGTCGTAGAACGAGAAGACGCCGTCGACCCCGTATGTTTGACTGGATCGCCCACCCGACTTCGACACCGACCGACCGGTGAAGAGCAACCCGACATTACTGCGACGGAGAATGTCGCGTCGGACGCGCGCTACGGTGAAGTTGGTGCTCCGGGTTCCGATAACGGGAACCTCACCGGTCCGGATGCTCATGAGCCCGACGCTGTACCTTCCGATGCGTCCAGTTAGCCGCCCGCCCACGTCCATCGTAACCTCACGGCCGCGATCTAACCCGATCTCGCGACTGTAGAAGAGAACCGGAACGTCCGGGTCACCACCACGGCTTCCCATTCTTCCAGCGCCCCCAAAGGCGAAGGTGCCACGGTTTTCCAAGAAAAACTCCCGCTTTTCTGGGAAGTAGAGGCTGAAGCGCGTGAGGTTGACCTGTTGCTCGTCCGCCTCAACTTGAGCAAAATCGGTACGCACCGTGACGTCGGCGACGAGGTTCTCTGTGACGCCGTATTTCACATCGAGTCCGCCGTTGCCACCAAAGTCATTTAAAACCTGCGGAGTTAGGCTACGGTCGCTCGTCAGATTCGTGATTGCATACGGTTTGATGTCGAGATTTTTGGATTCCGTTGGGACCTCCAATCCGACAAGGGTGGCCGCGCGTGACAACTGGAAGATCCCCGCACCGCCCATGGCGCTCGGTACGCCCATCAGAAACGAATGTTCGTTCTTCCAGTGGTTCACGCGGCGTGCGTTGAAGCCCCAGACCTGATTGGGTCCACGGCGGTATCGGAGTGACTTGAACGGGACGGCGGCCTCAACTGACCAGCCGCCGTCGAACCTGGCCACTTCGACATCCCAGATTGGATTCCAGTCACCGTTGTACAACCGCTCATACGTGATTTGTCCATCCCTCCGTCCGCCCCTCGGGTTGACGAGGAACTCAACGCCGTTCCGTCGATCGTAGAAAGTGTCGAAAATGAAAGCGACATTGGCATTTCGAAAAACGCCGCCGTTGTCACGCCGCATCTCGTTGACAATCATCTGTGTTGGGTCGCTTTCCAGGGCGCGGAAGGACACGTAGACGTGTTCGCTGTCAAACATCACCCAGACATCCGTGTGCTCGGTGGCCGGCGCACCTTCGTTCGGCTCCTGCTGAACGAAATCCGTGACGGGCGGCACCGTTTGATAGACGGATTCGTTCAGTTGACCATCGAGTTGCAGTGGTGAATCTAGGCGGATGGCGCGCATGGTCATACGCCCTTGTGAGTCGTACGACGCGACGGCTGGAGGTACTGGTGGTGGAGGGCCGTCGATGACCACAGAACGGCTTGGTGTGACCTCCGACATCCCACTAAGCAGACCCGTGTTGGACGCGTCTTTTTTATCTGATGCTGGGAGGGTAAACCGGGATGGCTATGCGCCTACGGTCGCCGGATCGTTTGAGGACACCGCGCGCCGGAGTGCGTGAGCGAGTTGGTCCGCGAGTGCGTCCTCCAACGCGA
>CAZUZW010000074.1:0-10986 GCA_964624855.1 uncultured Vicinamibacteraceae bacterium | reverse complement strand
CGCCGCGAAAAATTATCCGTTGCTTCTTCCTGCTGCTGAATCTGTTCCACGTCTCTCATGAGACGACCTCCTCCATGCATCTGGCACGAGTGGTTAATAACACCTAGTTCGACTCAGTGAAACCTACCAGTCAAACGGCCGTTTTGCAACATTTTATGGCGTATACCTGAGACAAACAGTTCTGCACTCCGTATTTATTTACGAAATGACACCAGTTTCCTTGTGACGGCCCATTGCGTGTTAGACGCGGGGTTATTCATTCCAAAAAGAGAAGAAGGGCCTTTAGTACCAAGGACTCGTCAGAAACTCGTTGTAAATACTGCGAGCTCGATGGGAGACGTCCCGCGCAATTGTTTTGTCCACCTGTTCGAGATTCGAAAGTGTAACCACACCATCATCTTCTTCGTGGGTCAGTATCACGCTATCCACAACGGTTGGGAATTCTTCACGCAGCATACGGTTCAGCAAGTTGAGCAACTGTTCCGGGCGCATAGCCGAATCCTTGATATTGAGCTCAAATCGAAGCACCTGCACCGGCGTTGCTTTCTCAGTCATATATTCATACTCGCACCACTCATTTCGTCGGTTTGATTATATAGCCATGAACTCAAATCCTCGCCGGCCACGACACATGTGAACAGACACAACATCCAATTAATCCCGATACCCCGACGATCACCGCTTCGTACATATCTCTTCGCTTGAGCTCCACAACAGCGTGAGGTCAAGTAAAATGCCCAACATGTTTTCTCTGTCTGTTCTATCTACGGCCTGTGTTCTTGACAGAGAATATTTCGAATGCTTACTTATGCCTCAATCGAAGGAGCCACGATGAAAGGTGTCGTGATTTTCGCCCTAGGACTGGTACTGGCTATGCCCTCAATATCAGCGGGTGGCCAGGAACAGTGGGTACAGTTTCGCGGACCAAGTGCCGGGGACATCCCAGATGACCCGTCACTCCCGGACCGATGGAGTGAGACCGAAAATATCGCCTGGAAAATTGACGTTCCCGGTCTAAGCTGGAGCTCGCCCGTCGTGTGGAACGACCACGTCTTTCTAACCACGGCGATCAGTGCCGGTGATGAACCAGCTCCGGTGAAAGGACTCTATGACCCGGGCGATGAGAACGGCGGCCTCGCATCCGCAAATGAACATCGCTGGATGCTGTACGACATCAGCTTCGAAACTGGCCAGATTGTGTGGCAAAGCGAGCTTCACACAATGACTCCGTCCATCGAGCGTCATCTCAAGAATACGTTCGCATCTGAAACACCCGTGACGGATGGACGACGAGTGTATGTCTATCTGGGCACCATTGGACTGGTTACAGCTCTCAACTTGAGTGGTGAAACTGTTTGGCGACACGAACTCGGAGCATTCGAAACCACCGGAGGTTTTGGATCCGCCGCTTCTCCGGTCCTTCACGAAGACCGCCTCTACATTGTCAACGACAATCAGACGAAGTCGTTTCTTGTGGCCATCGACACAAACACAGGCGAAGAAGTCTGGCGGGTTGACCGCGAAGAACGTGGGACAAATTGGGCAACACCATTTATTTGGGAGAACGAGCTACGAACCGAACTAATCACTTCCGGCACGGGCGGCATTCGCTCCTATGACCTCGACGGCAATGTTCTCTGGGAAATTCACGGCATGTCCGGACTCACCATCCCGACCCCCTTCGCCAAACATGGCCTTCTCTATCTGAGTTCCGGTTATCCTGGAGGGGGATTAAGACCGGTCTATGTTGTACGCCCGGGAGCCACAGGCGATATTTCGGTGTGGCCACCTGACGCTCGTAGCACGGGCATCGCTGCAGGTTTCCCCGGACCAAAAGAATCCACTGAATACGTCGCATGGTCATACCCGTTACTCGGCACCTATAACACCTCAGCCTTGGTCTATGGCGATTACTACTACACCTTGCTCGACCGCGGCTTCTTAGTCTGCCACGATGCGCTCACCGGCGACGAGGTGTACGGACGTCAACGCCTTGAGATCGGAAATGGTTTCACCGCATCACCGTGGGCGTATAACGGTAAGATTTTCCTGCTCAGTGAGGATGGTGAAACATACGTTGTCGAAGCCGGACCAGAGTTTAAGATCCTGCACAAGAACTCACTTAACGAAATGTCACTCGCGACGCCCGCTGTCGTACGTGGGAGTCTTCTTCTAAGAACCCAATCAAAGCTCTATCGAATTGCTAAGAAGGACATTTCATGATCACTGCTCTGTCTGTCCGCCTAACTGTAGCCTCGATGCTCGCTATGACAGTTATTGTGGTGTCTGCTCCTAGAGTAAACGCGCAAGTGTCATTCGAACACGTTAGTACCATTCCCGGACCCGCCGACCTCGTCCAAGTTGAGGGAACACAAGCGTTCGTGACCCACCACCGGGAGTTCAAGGTCTTTGACCTGTCGAATCCGACGATGCCTCGCCAAACGGGACTACTGACTATGCCGGAGGAGATCTGGAAATTCAGTATCAATGGCGAACGTGCCTATGTCGGCGCCAACTTCCATGGCTTATCGATCCTCGACATCTCTGACCCAACTGCGCCAGTTGAATTGGGCGCGTTTGCATCATTGGGCCAAACTAAGATAGGCGCCGTGTATGACACCAAAGTGGCTTATATCGACCATATGGAAGGACTCGTCCTGATCGACGTTGCTAACGAAAGTGAACCCCAACAAATTGGCTCGTATTTTCTTGATGGCTATGCGCGAGACGTTGTCACATCGGGGCCCATCGCTTACGCAACCGACTCTCCGACAGGTCTCTACGTGTTCGACCTGACACAAGAAGGCAGCCCTGAACCAATTGGGATACTGCACGCTCCATCCGCACCGCGTAATGCACTCCAAGTTACAGAACTGGTCGATGGACGAAAACTTCTTGCCGGTATCGGCCAAGGTGGACTTCAGGTTTACGATGTCACGGATCCGGCTGCGCCGGTAAAAACTTCAACATTCGATACACCAGGGCGAGCCAACGGCCTGGCACTTCAAGATCAATTCGCATTCGTCTCAGCTGGTGATGCTGGATTACAAGTAATTGACCTGTCAGACCCATCGAGTCCGGAGATCATTTCGGCATTATCGACTCCCCGGCCGGCGCGCGATGTGGCCGTTTCAGATTCGCTTGTGTTAGTTGTTGTAGGACAAGGGGAAAATGAAGGCAACGAGCGTGAAATTCTCGTGATCGAAATTCAAGAATAGTCAATCCCCTGGCGACCGCACCTATAATTATTAATCCTATATATAGACTAGAACCATCGATGATTCAGTTAACAGCAGCAACCAAAGAGGTCCTTACAAATGACGACCTGCAAAACAAGAATGTTTGGTGTAGCCCTCATCCTAGCGTTGACAATGGGATTAACTGGGATCACCCAAGATAATGCGATGAGTTTCTTCATCACAAGCGCAGGACCTGGCGACGGAGCTAATCTAGGAGGCCTTGACGGTGCCGACCGGCACTGCACCATGTTAGCCGAAGCCGCGGGAAGCAGTGGAAAGACGTGGCGAGCGTATCTGAGCACCGATGGAGCCACCGGCACCAATGCCCGCGACCGTATCGGTTCAGGCCCATGGTTTAACGCCGACGGCGTTCAAATTGCTGGTAGCGTTGACGAATTACACTATTCAAACGCTGCTCTAACCAAACAAACTCAATTAAATGAAAACGGAGAAATCACCAATGGCCGCGGTGACGACCCTAACCGTCATGACATCCTGACCGGCTCCCAACTTGACGGAACGCGTTTTACGGACGGAGAAGACCATACGTGCACTAACTGGACCAGCAACGGTGACGGGAGCGCCCAGGTCGGTCATCACGACCGCACTGGTGGCGGTGCTGTCCCATCATCGTGGAATTCCGCCCATGGCAGTCGTGGTTGTGGACAAGCCGACCTCCAAGGAACAGGAGGAAACGGGTATTTCTACTGTTTCGCCACTAATTAGTGAACTGCGCGGCCACAGAATTAACACTACTGTTCCGATGGGAATGAACCGATAAACCGATTCAGGAGAATCGGTGAAATCACACCTCAGGACACTAAACGTCTTCCATGCCGCAGTAAGCTTCACGGTATTACTAACGGCACTCGGGTCGGCGCTATCGGTGCCGGTAGCCGCTCAGGCTCGCCAAGGCACCTTACTGCATGTGTCGATTGAAAATTCTGATAACACTGTCGCGATTCGCCTAATCGCAGATCAAGCCTTGCACGGCGACATTCAAGAAATCACGGTTGAGCCGTTTCGCTTGTTCGTTGATTTTTCCAACATAGTTCCAGAAGTTGCCACGGTGACACCAGTAGAGAAGGCTGGACTCAAGCAAATCCGCGTAGCGCTGAATCAAATCGACCCACCGGTCACAAGAGTAGTTTTGGACCTCGCTCAACAACACCCCTACCACATAGAACAGGACTTGGAAAAACTCGAATACCGGATCGTCCTCCATTCGCCCAATGCCAGTCCAAAATCGACACTCAACGACACCAAGACGGCTCCTCAATCCGAACCACTCGTCTCCTTAATGCCTGTACTCCTGAACGATTACGTGGTTTGGTTCACTCGCACAACTGAAGAGTTAGAACAATTACTCGCATCGAACCCTGAGCAAGTTGACATGAGAAATAACTCGCCGGAGCCTATGCAAGCAGATTGGGACCGACTCCGTACCGAACACGGCTTAATGATGCCTCCCTCCCCATTACAAGTGGCACACAATACACTAAGAGTAGTGATTCAGCTGGGAAGCCTAGTAACCATAAAAACTGCCAACTCAGACGAAACGCAAGATGCCCTCAACGCCGCCCGCAGAGGAGCAGAACTACTACTTGAACGGGCACGGCATCTCGTTGAGTCTCAGGTTGACATCCAGAAAGAAAACTTTCGGTAAATACGGCAACCTTCTCTGTATTCTGACTGGTACACTCTTAGACAAGCGTGTATAACCAATCAATGAACAAAGGCTCCACACTGGGCCGTGCACTGGTTCTAGTAGTCCTCTTGTTCACGGTCTGCAGTGTAATGACCGTTGTACATGCTCAATGGGGCCGCTGGGGCGGCTTCCGCGAGGGCACCCTACCACCCCGTTTCCCGCCATCAAGTTTTCCTGACCGGGATTTTGCGTTTTGCAAACTGATGTATGACAGTGTGCGATACGAAGAATTGGGTATGGGATGGGCGACCGACTATCCCTATGCCGGCATCAATCTAATGATCCGCTATTCGGAACTGACGACCGGCCGTGTAAGCATGGACAGTCAAAATGAACCGAATCACTGGGTAGTCAGACTGACCGATGACGAACTCTTTAATTGCCCCTTCACAATGGCCGCGGACGTAGGAACAATCGGGTTGAGCAGTGAAGAAGTCCGACGCCTTCGCGAATATTTACTGAAGGGCGGCTTTCTCTGGGTGGATGACTTTTGGGGATCTCGTGCGTGGCAGCATTGGACTAGTGAAATAGGAAAAGTACTCCCACCAGCTCAGTACCCGGTCATTGATGTGCCGTTGGATCATCCCGTCTTTAGCACCCTTACCCATGTGTCCTCAGTCCCACAAATCACGGCGATCCAATTTTGGTACGGCGTAGGCGGGAGAACTACATCGGAACGCGGTAAAGACAGCGAAGAACCTCACTTCCGTGCGATCACTGACGAACACGGTAGATTCCTCGTAGTGATGACGCACAACACCGATGTCGCTGACGCATGGGAACGAGAAGCTGACGACCCACGTTACTTTTCGAAATTTGCTCCTGATGGTTACGGTTTAGGAATCAATGTTCTCCTCCACACGATGACACATTAGTAACTAGGTCCTGAACACAGACTGCGGTAGAATGCCGCCAACTCGCCGAAGGATGCTAGCCCGTCTGGTCTGTTTCGTCCGGAGACAACATGATTACCGCCTCTCTCAAGGCGGAGGGCGGTTGTATCTTTCCTGTCACCGATGTGGCTCACGTACGCCAGGCTGGGAAACTCACTCAAGGCCCCGAGTGACGACGTCTCGTCCTGAGCCACTACGGCTACTACTCGCAGATTCCGACCTTAATGACGAATCAACACCCACACCAACAAGTCCGCTTCCGCGTGATGCCAACGAGAGCTTATCTGTGACCTTGGGAGCATCTGGCCCATTCAGGCTCAGCCTTGAATAACCACGCAGGTGGGTTGATTGCGTTAGTCACCGGAGGATAATTCCCACGCATCGCCCCATCGCAGTTTTCGTGCCTGTCGATACTCCGGTGAGTTCCTCTTCGTCAACGTCCGATCGACGACACCACTTCCTTCGCACAATCGGAGATGCACCTGTCGATTGCCTGTATGAGGACGAGCAATTACACGGCCAGCAGCTGGGCGCCCGAAACCCTTGGTCGCAATAACATAAATGTACTTCTCATCTTCGTAGCCGAGGCTACCCTCTTTCAAACGTCGATGAAGATTAGACCGGTTCAATCGAGCACCGAAGTGACACCAGTCAGGTTTATCGAGTGGACATACGTCACTGTGAGGACATGGTGCGATAATGGACGCACCGAGTGACACAAGCTGACCTCGTGCCGCAAGCATAATGTTGTAGCCCTCTGCAGAACCTGGCAAAATCACGACGAGCGCACCACCACAGGAATTCCAAGCGAGGCGAAGACAATCCATACGAACGTCTTCGTCTAATTCAGTCAATAGATAGCTGACAACCACAAGGTCGAAGACAGTGGTTGTAGACGACAGGTCGGTTATCTGCGACGACCATGTCATTTTCACCCGCCCGTCAAGAGGTGAAGACTTGGCTAGTCTTTTCCCAAGCTTCCGCATCGCAGCATCGCGCTCAACAAAACACACATGCTCAAGATTTGAAAACTCCGGGTCTGCTGCCCAAAGTGTCGTAGCGGGTCCTGAACCAAGATCAAGCAGAGTTTCGACTTTAAGTTCACCGCTTCGCACAGTTAACTCGTGGAACACTACCCGTGCGGCCGCCAAAGTAGCCGGCATCCGAGTAGCGGCGTATGCGAGAGCAGTTAGATCGTCAAAGGCTAAAATGTTGTCTGCCGCTGCGACCGATGCCTGACGATAGTGGTCCGAGAGACGCCGCGCTGCGTCGCGAAGGTCAACCAATGGAATCCCTGCAGCTTCGACGTCAAGAGCCCGTCTCAGTTCGAAAGGCAACAATTTGTCGTCAGACACGGTTAAGACGTTACCGGAACACAGCAAGGCCGGAAAAATGAACACCAACGCTCACGTCGTACTTGGAATTAGAGAACAACTAAGCGTCAGCGACCATTTCCTAGGGTAAGCTAAAAGCCACGAAACGAGGCGACATTCCCTCCTTGCCGGAAATCCCCACCACCACATATTGCTTTCCTTCGTGCATGTAGCTCACGGGTGCGCCAGTCGTACCGGATGGCAATTCATACTCCCACACGACCTCACCAGTTGCTTTATCGTAGGCCCGAAACCACGGTTCACCGTAGTTAGTAACAATCTCCGGCGGCATTCCGTCTGGTACACGACCACCGCTATTACGAGCATCCGAACCTTCGCCGATAAAAAGAAGTGTCGCTGTGGCGAGCGGGGACGGTCGACCAGGACGGCCAAGACGACCAAGATTGAGATGGCGAATCGCGGGATGATTCCTAGGACCGTGACCATTTGCCACTTGCCACACTATTTCACCACGGTTCATGTCAATTGCCGTGATGCGTCCGTAAGGCGGCTTAAACAAGGGAAGCCCACGGGGCCCCCCGATCCATAAACGCGTCCCCTTCACGAAATCAAGATTTGTCCGATCGGGATTTCCTTCAAGAATATCTGCCACAAACGGAGACGTAATTGATGGGACGTACAGAATGTTTGTAGTTGGGTCGAAAGCGGCACCTTGCACATCGGCACCACCCTGTGATCCAGGCAGCTGAATTGTTCCTAAATTACCAGTGGGGCCGTCAGTCCGCACAGTCGGAGGCGTAAACATAGGACCAATGGTGTAGCGCTCTACGATCTCTAACGCCTCAGCCCGCAACTCCGGAGTGAAATCAATTAAGTTCTCAACCGTGGCGCCTTGACGGTCGAAAGCCGGAGGTTTTGTTGGAAACGGCTGCGTCGGTGACGTCCGCTCGCCTGGAACCATGGATTGTGGCACGGGTCGTTCTTCGATCGGCCAAACCGGTTCACCTGTTTCACGATCAAAAACAAAGGCTAACGCTTGTTTGGTAATCTGAGTAACTGCCTTAATCTCTCGACCATCGACCTCGAGGTCCATCAAAATTGGCGCGGCGGGCAGGTCATAATCCCACAGACCATGATGAACGATCTGGTAGTGCCACACCCGTTCACCAGTACTGGCGTCAACACAAACCAAAGTCTGACTGAACAGGTTGTCGCCACCTCTATGTCCACCATACATATCGTTCGTGGAAGAGCTTATCGGGAGGTAAACGTAGCCGAGTTCTTCGTCCGCACTAAACAATGCCCACACTGGCGCATGACCGCTGTACTGCCACGATTCGTCATCCCAGGTATCAGTTCCGAATTCGCCAGCCTGCGGGATCGTGTGGAATACCCACCTCAGTTCGCCCGTGCGAACGTCGAAGGCACGAACATCTCCACGGATGTCCTCTTTCGTCACAAACGTGTCAGACATGGACTGTCCAACAACGATTACGTCTCGAACAACCGTTGGTGCACCGCCCCATCGATAACGGGCGCCGTCAGCAAGGCCTGTTGTCAGGTCAACGCGCCCACCCTGCCCAAAGTTCTCGTAAGGGCGCCCGGTCTTGGCGTCAAGGGCAATCAACCATTGGCCACGTTGCACGATGATGCGCTGATCGTTGCCGTCGGTCCAATGGGCGACGCCCCTAGTCACTGCTCCCCGATACGCAGCAAGATCCGAATCAAAAGGTTCTTGGACCCAAATCGTGTCTCCGGTAGCAGGATCAAACGCTTCAACTAAACCAACACCATTGGGACTGTAGAGGATGCCGTCAACCATCAGAGGAGCAGCAATAAAATTGTTGCCGTAACTCAGGTCTGGGATCATCTCCAATATTGACTGATCAACCGCCGTACGTTCCCACGCCACCTGTAGTTGGTCAACATTGTCCCTGCTTATCTGGTCCAGTGGAGCAAATTTCGTTGCACCCAGGTCGCCAGCATAATGCCGCCACTCACCGTCTCTGCTACCTTGCTGCGCCAACACGAACGTCGCAGAAAACTCGCAGAAAAGAAAAGTGGCAACTAAAACAGAGAAAGTTCTAGCGAAACCCATTGTGCTCCTCCTTACGTAATCGAGCGGATTATAACGGAGCCTGCGATAATCGTATGGTTTCAAAGTGGGGAATCTAAACTACGTGTTCGAATTGCGCAACTGAAACTCACCTTGTATTAGTCGTGGTCAGGTGACGGCGTGTATGGAGATTTAGTCCTGATTGGAAGGCTTTCCGCATAAGGTCAATCTACTCTCTGGCCAAAAAATGTTTCACAATTGCGCTGCAATTCAATAACACTCGTTCCCCAACAAAAAGTTGCCCGCGTACAAACGTGAGTGATCGGGTGCGTCTTACGACTTCGCAACTTGACCGGATGTGGTCACCTTGGCGACCAGCCGCTACAAATTCAGAGTTAAATGACACAGTGACACATTTCTGACCTGGTTGATCCCAAATGGCTGTAAGACAGACAGCATAGTCTGCAAAGGTCATCAGCATGCCGCCATGTACACTATTACTCGAGTTGCAATGATGAGATTTGGCTTCGAACGCGAATGAAATGCGACGATCCTCGACCTTATATCCAAATGGGCCGACAAGGTCCTCGAATGGGTCTTTGTAATCATATGAGAGACGTAAGCCAGGACTGTCTTTCTCGAGGAGACGATAGCCTGGCGGTAGCGATTCAGACATTTACAGATTCCCTTTTTCCCGGTTGTCCTAGCTTAAATAATTTTCAACCGCCCCACCAAAATAACTGACGCGACGCCGTGTGTAACTAAGCCAGTCGAATACGATACGCCACTGTCTGTCACGAAACCCCGGTGGACACATTGCTTCTAGCTAGGCTTTCAACAGGGTGAGCATCAAGACAGAGTATTGATATCCCCGGGACACATGAGCCAATGGTCTGGTGGTTGATGCGCTAGTGCCTGACGAGTAAACGGCCCCCACAACACGGCGGCCGTCTGCACACCCGCCGACCGACCTGCAGCTATGTCATGCGGCGAATCACCAATAAACACTGCTTCGCTGGCACCCACGGCAAGTTGGTCAAGTGCCGCGATTACGGGTGCGGGATCTGGTTTGTACTTATCGACGTCGTCGGCAGTAACAAAAACATCAAAATATTGCTCAAGGCCACAGAGCTGTAAGCCGCGGCGCGTTCCGCCGCGGTTTTTACTAGTGACAATGGCCAATCGAACAGCCTCCCGAGCACACAAATTCTCCAACGCTTCACGAACACCAGGATAAACCTCAACCATTCGATCGTGATGTTTGTCACTGTATTCTACGAAGGTGGCCCTCATGGCATCAGCCTGCTCCGTATCACAGGCAAATTTCGCCAATTGAGTCCTTAGCGGTGTGCCAAAACCCGATCGCCACTCGTGGTCCGCTGGGACCTCGCCAAGGTGAACCAACATGGTGTGTCTGAACGATGACATGATCAACTCGATTGAATTGATCAAGGTTCCATCCAGATCAAAAAGGTAGGTAGACAACAACCGACCACGAGGTGCCATCGTTAATTAGCTTCCCTGCGGCACTTCAACAATCTCAATACATCACTCCTCATCCTGGGAAAAAGGTTAAGCCCACAACATATACCAGGTAGAGCGCCAACAATCCCAGACCCGCACGTGGTCCAACAGAGCCATTTCTACGAACAAGTACGATAAGAGCGCCAAAAAAGAAGCCCATCCATGGAAAAGCGTAGTTTTGAACAACACTATCGAGCGTGAGCGGGTTGATTGTGCCAGCTAATCCAACGAC
>CAZUZW010000073.1:0-11001 GCA_964624855.1 uncultured Vicinamibacteraceae bacterium | reverse complement strand
CCAAGAAAAAGGTAGCCAAGAAAAAGGGCGCTAAAAAGCGCTAGATTCGGCCTTCGAATCGAAAAGGGGGGGGGTAACCCTCCCCTTTTTCTTGTTGGGTCCTAAAACGAAGTCATTGGGCACGGTCGATAATGGTTGTGCCTACAAAGGAGACACACCGTCCCAAACTAAAACCCTTTTGATCACATCACCCGGCTTGAGTCGATCAACAACATCCATACCGTCTACAACACGCGCAAAAGCCGTGTAACGTCCATCGAGATCTGGCTGCGGCGAATGGGTTATAAAAAACTGACTGCCTCCAGTGTCCTGCCAATCGCGTGCAATGCCTACGGTCCCTCTCAAATACGGAAGCTGGTTAAGCTCGTCCCTTAATGTGTAACCAGGTCCACCCTCACTGTCCGCCCGCGGGTCGCCCCCTTGTACGACATAATTTGGAACAACCCGATGGAATGACAGACCGTCGTAAAAACCAAGACGTGCCAGAGTCATGAAGTTGTCGGAGGTCAAAGGCGCATCGATTACATTCAGTTCCAGTTCAATCGTGCCATAGTCAGTCTCGACGTAGACGCGTGGAGAAACGGTCGGTCTTACCAAAGCTGGCGCTTCAAAGTTAACACTTCTCCTCCCGGGAGCCGGACGAATTGATTCGCTGTGCGTGACACCGGGTATCAGAGTATCTAAGCCCTCCGCTGCCCTAATCCGCGTGGCCCAATCGGGGTCATTTAACGCTTCGGTTAGCATCCTCTGCGCCGTCGGACCACCGATTGTGGCAAAAACGTCAAGGATAGCCGAGCGGGCCAAATAACTGGGCTCATCTCGCGAAATCTCGAATGCTTGAACCAGTGCCGACGCCATCTCAGCATCACTCAAGTTCGAAGCGCCTTTATTTCTGTATACACCTAGAAGGTTAGCAGCTGTCTTACGGATAACCACATCTTCATGTTTAAGATGATCCAGTAAAATCTTTTCAACATTCGGCAACTGCTGCTTAAACATCGATTGCAGAACATATGGAATCACCCGTGTGTCCTGATCCTGTAGCAACAGTTCCAACTGGTGAGTCGCCGCCTCAACGTCTGTAAACGCCAACCCTTCAGCTAAGGCCACGCGAACACGCCAATTCGAGTCTCGGCCAAGCCCTGACAACACCAGCATAAAAGTGTCTGGGTCTGTTCTAGCCAAAGCCTTGAGCGCCGCTGCCCGCATCGGCGGCCATGGATCCGTCATTAACTCAATGAACACGTCGGTTGCTCCGGCCGAATGGTGATACTGAAGAGCTACAAGTGTGGCCAGTCGTAAAGTCGGCGACAAGTCCAAATCGATTGCGAACTCTCGGAGTTCGTGCCCAATACGTGGGTCCTCAAGTTTGGATAGTGCTTGAATGGCAGTCGCGATAACCTTTTCGTCACGGCGGTTCAAATCCAAGAGGGCCAGCAGTGCATCGACAGCAACTGTTGAGTTAGTATGACCGACCTTCCCTAAGCCTTCCGCCGCAAAAGCTACACCAACGCTTCCTTGGACACCGGCCAAAGTCACAAGAGCCTCAAGTGCCCTCGGATCACCGGTACTTTGTAAGGCATACGCAACTGGCCACCACCACAAAATTGGCTGGCCATTTGGCTGCAGTACGGCCTCGGCCAAAGATTCATACGCTCCGAGGGTCCCTAATGCGTATAGTCCAAGTCGAAAGGCTTCTACCTCTGCGGATAGAGGATATGAAAGGTCATCCGGCTCTAGATCATACGCAGTAGTAATGTGAGAACTAATAAGGCGGCCAATAGCTGGTCCAGCATCAATGGCACCGATTCGGCCCAGCGCTTCGGCCGCCCGACCCTGGACAATCGGTTCAAAATCTTCGAGGGCCTCTAGGAGGGCTGAGGCGGCTTGAATATCCCCAATCAGGCCCAACGAAAATGCAGACATTTGTCTGACTTCAACCTGTGGGTCTTTCAGCGAAGAAATCAGTGGCTCAACCGCCTCTTGAAGGCCAAGTCGCCCCAAGGCAAGTGCCGCTCTTCGTCTAATTTGAGGCTCACTATCTGACAGCAACAATACCAAGTCCGGTTCCATTGGAACGTCTTGCAATAGTGCCTCAAGATCCTCAATCGCATCGTTTGAACTAGTTAAATCTGATGTATCTCTAATTAACCGTTGGTCTTCAAGGCGAAGGATCCAACTAATTTTTTCGTCAAACGTAGGCAGTGTAGGAACAACTACAGTTGGTGTACGAGCACAGCCGATAGCAGCGCCAATTCCGCACAAGGAAACAAGAAGCACAAACAGCTTCAACTTCCGATCTTCACGTGATGGTGACGTCCGAAAATCAAACATGCGGGCGGCGGGCATCATAGCATGCAAAGTTCTCTGCATCGGAGACTGCTATACTGCGAAGTATATTGGACTTCCGCCACATCGCAATCGAGGGTCCGATAGGTGTCGGTAAGACGGCGCTCGCTCAGCACCTCGGTGCTCGACTGAACGCGACTGTGATTCTTGACGAGACCGACAATCCATTTGTGGCCGATCTGTATAACGGCCGTCCTGGAGCCGCGTTCCAGAGTCAATTGTTTTCCGTGCTTAGTAGACATCGCCAACAGTCTTCACTTCGCCAGACGGATCTATTTAATCAACTTATCATCTGCGACTACCTATTCGACAAGGACAAGGTCTATGCATACCTAAACCTCGACGACAACGAACTATTCATCTATCAACGCCTATACGATCTTCTAGCGGCCGATCTGACAGCCCCAGACCTCGTCGTCTATCTTCAAACTCCTACTAACGTGCTCCACCAGCGTGCGCGAGTCTATAGGCGTTCCAACACTGATATACCCGTTCCAGACGACCACTATTTGAGTGAACTCAATGAAGCCTATACCCACTTCTTCTATCACTACACCGCAACACCACTACTCGTTGTCGAGACGTCAGAATTGAACCTAGAGTGGACAGATAAAGAACTTGATGAACTTGTCAAACAGATAAAGGACATGGGCCGTGGTACTAGATACTACGTTCCACAAATAGGTAAGGTTTGATGGATGGCTTGGTTTAAAAAAGCACGTCGCCCAATAGCGTCAACGGCTGTTCCAAATCATATCCCCGAAGGACTGTGGGTTAAGTGCCAGAGTTGTGGAAAGATTCTTTATGAAAAAGACCTTGTAAAGGACCTCCACGTCTGCTCCAAATGCGGTCACCATTTGCAACTGACTGCGACCCAACGACTTGATTCACTTCTAGACGAAGCTAGTTGGACCGAATTCGATCGGGAACTTCGATCAACCGATCCGTTGAATTTTCATGATACGAAGCCCTACAAATCTCGATTGACGTCAAGTGAAGCGAAGATCGGCACCCAAGAAGCGGCCATAGCGGCCGTCGGAAAATTAGACGGAATCAATATATCGATTGTAGCAATGGAATACGGCTTCATTGGCGGGAGTATGGGAATTGTAGTCGGAGAGAAAATCACTCGCGCAATCGAACGCGCAATCGAACACAAAATACCGCTTGTTATCGTAAGTTGTTCTGGCGGCGCCCGGATGATGGAAGGAACACTTTCTTTAATGCAGATGGCTAAAATCAGTGCCGCCTTAGCCAGGTTGGACCGCGCAGCCCTGCCCTACGTAGCGATACTCACAGACCCGACGACCGGAGGCGTCACAGCCAGCTTCGCAATGCTCGCTGACCTTAGTATTGCCGAACCTAAAGCCCTTATCGGCTTTGCCGGACCACGAGTTATCGAACAAACAATTCGACAGAAACTTCCATCAGGATTTCAGCGGAGTGAGTTTCTTCTCAAACACGGAATGTTAGATCTGGTAGTTCACCGTCGCGAGTTAAAAAGTACGGTGGCCAGAATCCTCCGTCTTTTGACTAGTCAATCCACGTCTACCACACTGATTGAACAACCAGAAAATTCGGACGCTGCTCTATGAGCGGTTCGGAGTCTCTCGATTACTTGTTCAGCCTAGAACAACACGGTATCAAGCTCGGACTTGAAAACATTCAGAAACTGTGTGCTGCCCTTGGTCATCCAGAAAAAACTTTTAAATCAGTAATTGTGGCTGGGACTAATGGTAAAGGCTCGGTCGCTGCAATCATCGAAACGGCACTGCGAGCCAACGATCTGCAGACAGGCCGATACACGTCACCTCATCTCGTCCGCCTTGAAGAACGTTTCTGCGTCAATGGAAAACAGATTACATACTCGGTTTTTTCAGACCTTATTCTGGAACTAAAAGAAGTTATTACCAACCTTCAAGAATCTGGACAACTTCAGACACCACCGACCTTTTTTGAAGTGACTACCGCAATAGCGTTTACTTGGTTTGCACGATCCGGCGTCAAAGTTGCCGTACTGGAGGTCGGCATGGGAGGACAATTTGACGCGACTAATGTTGTGACTCCAATCGGTGCGGTAATCACAGAAGTCGATCTTGATCACCAGCAATTCTTAGGCCAGACGCTATCAGAGATAGCCTTCGAAAAATCAGGTGTGATCAAGCCTGGCATTGTAGTCGTCACTGCTGAAACCAAGCCTCCCGTACTAGAAGTGTTCCGACGTGTTTGTCTCGAGCGTGCGGCACGACTCATTGAATGTCCGAAACAAGTCACAACGGATGTCAAGATACAGAACAACTACACCAAACTGAAACTAACAACACCCTGCGCAACATACGGACCACTAAAGTTGTCGCTCCAAGGTCGCCACCAAGTTCAAAATGCCTGCTCAGCGGTGCGGTTACTAGAAGAACTCAATGACATTTTACCCATCTCGTTTTCCTCCATCAAAGCCGGCTTAACAACCACCTGTTGGCCAGGACGCCTGCAACTGCTGGAGGCCGGTCCTCGCCGCCATGTACTTCTAGATGCGGCGCACAATCCAGCCGCTGCGTCAGCACTGGCCTCCTACCTAACTGAAATGTATCCCCAACGATTGCCCCTCGTGTTCGCCGCCTCGAGAGACAAAGACGTCAATGGAATCATCCGAGTTCTGTTGCCCCACATTACAAAGGTTATATGCGTGCAACTAAAGACCACCCGCACTTGGTCTGCGACCGAACTTAATGCAAGTATTTCGGCAAATCACCCTAGCATAGTGACGACAACAAGTGACTCCCCTGAAGCAGCCTTGGAAACGGCTTGGTTAGAGCAAGAAATCACTGTTGCCGCCGGGTCGGTTTACCTCGCAGGTGAGATAACCCAACTTCTCAACCCTTCTATGAATACGGCAGAGGGTCGCCCGCGGTAGTATGTTCTTGGTGATTCGAACCGCATCCGTTCTCGTGACACTTCTGGCCTTCCAGCTCGTGCTGCCAGCTGGTTCAAATGCACAGCTGTTTCCCGAACTTCCTTTCGACTCACGTCAGTTCACCTTTGAGATCCTCGGGGAAAATCATTTGCGTCTCACCGGAGAAGTCGAGCTTGAAGGTGAAGGCTGGCAGTTTTATGCAGATCAAGTTGATTTCTTCGCAGACGAGAAGCGTCTGGACGCAGTGGGCAATGTCGTCTACGTAGCCGAGGGCGCACGGTTGGCCGCTGAGCGAGCTGAAATTAACACCGAAGATCTCACCGGGATCTTTTATGAAGCCACTGGTTCCATAAACATGGGTGACGAAGTCGAACGGAGCATGTTTGGCACACAAGAACCGGACATGTATTTCTATGGCCAGACTATTGAAAAGATTGATCCGAGAACCTACCGACTTTCGCAAGGCGGTTTTACGAGCTGCGTGCAACCCACACCGCGCTGGGAACTAATCTCAAACGAATTCACGATAAACCTAGATGACTATGCACTACTGCGAAATACGGTACTAAAAGTCAAAGGGGTCCCGGTCTTCTACCTCCCGGTAATGTACTACCCTATTCAGGAAGATGGTCGCGCTACGGGGTTTCTCATGCCCACCTATGGAGCTTCCACGTTTCGAGGGACAAGCTTAAGTAACGCCTTCTTTTGGGCTATGGGCCGAAGCCAAGATGCCACCTTTTTCCATGACTGGTTCACCAGTCGTGGGCAGGGTACCGGTGCTGAATACCGACACATAGGATCCCAAGGATCCGGTGGAAACTTTCGCGCCTACTTCCTCAATGAAACAGAGAGCACGGTCTCACAAAATGGTTTCGACTTTTCTCTTCCCGCGCGTCGTAGTTACGAATTGCGTGGAGATTTACGACAACCAATCACATCAAACATCACCGCCAGGGGAAACATTGACTTTTTCTCTGATGTAACCGTTCAGCAGATGTACCACACAAACATCTTCGACGCATCCAATCGGCAGCGCAACTTGAATGGAAACATTTCTGGGACGTGGGGTGCATATCGACTCAGTGGAACTTTCGATGCGAATGAAACGTTCTTCGGCGATCATTCGGCAACACTCTGGGGTAACGGACCAAGTATCAGTTTCGGTCAAGGTCAACGTGCGATTCCCGGCACCCCCTTTTATTACTCATTCGATAGCCAGTACGTAAAACTGCTGCGACGGACCACCTTCGACCCAGGTGGCGACGAAACTCAATTAAACGCCGGGCTGCAACGGGTCGACGTGAACCCAACCCTGCAAATTCCGTTCACCCGATGGCCGTTTCTCACAATTAATTCAGGAATCTCGTTTCGATCAACCTACTGGACAGAAAGCATTGACACTACAACCGACGAACAGGTTCCTACTGGTATCGGTAGAAATTTCTTCGAGTTGCAGTCGCAGATTACAGGACCAAGCTTTGTCAGAATATGGGACACTCCAAACAGCGGTTACTCAGAACGTATCAAGCACGTGATCGAACCCTACATGACGCTACGTCGACTAACCGCAGTCAATAATTTCGATCGTATTATTCAAAATGAAGGTATCGACTCGATTCTTGGAGGCACAGAAATTACTTATGGCTTGAACAACCGTATCTATGCCCGTCTTTCTGGTGGAGCAAATGCCGGTGTAGCACGTGAAATACTGAATGTTGCCTTGACGCAGACTTACTATACGAATGACCGAGCAGCCCAATTCGATCGCGCTTTCTCAACCAGCTTCAATGACACACCACCGTCCAATTTTTCGCCTATGGCACTAATGGTTCGCACGGAACCAACAAACAACCTCAGTGCATCTTTACGGACCGAATATGACACTCAGTTTGGAGCAATCAGAACGATCGGTGCGGACGGGAGCTATGACTTCAGGGGACTATTTCAAGCCACAGCGGGCTGGAGTCAACGTCGTTTTATCCAAGATTTACCTGGATTCGATAACCCTAATCAACTTGACCACTTTCTCAATGTATTTACGCGACTGCAGAACCGTGAAAACACACTCGGCGGCGCGTACCAATTCAACTACGACCTTCTCAGAAGTCGGTTTCTCCAACAACGTCTGATCGTCTACTACAATGCACAGTGCTGTGGAGTCGGTATTGAGTACCAAACATTCAATTTCGCAGGACTTGGTATTCGAACGCCTATCCCCCAAGATCGTCGCTTGAATTTGTCTTTTACGCTGGCTGGCCTAGGCACGTTTGCCAACGTTTTAGGTGCCTTTGGTGGAGGCGGAGGAATATATCAGTGAAAGGTTTAATCCTCAGTGGGGGTAAGGGTACACGCTTACGCCCGTTGACGTATACCAGTGCAAAACAACTGGTGCCTATAGCGAACAAACCAATTCTCTTTTACGGAATTGAAGCGCTGGCGGCGGCTGGCATCAATGACATCGGTATCGTCGTAGGAGACACCAAATCAGAAATTCATAAAGCCGTTGGAGATGGCTCCCAATGGGATATCTCGGTGACTTTCATAGAACAAGACGCTCCAAGGGGACTAGCTCACGCGGTGCTGATCAGCGAATCGTTTCTCGGCGACCAACCCTTCGTGATGTATCTTGGCGATAACCTTCTAGCAAGCGGCATCAAACCACTGGTCGAGGAGTTCTCCACAAAGCGGCCGGCCGCACAGATTTTGTTGACCCAAGTCCCTGATCCGCAGCGCTTCGGCGTTGCCGAACTCGATGGCGATACTGTGGTACGACTGGTTGAAAAGCCAGAGAACCCAAAAAGCGACCTCGCGCTGGTTGGCGTCTATTTGTTTGGACCGGAAATCTTTGAATCAGTAAAACGCATTAAGCCCAGTCTGCGTAACGAACTTGAAATCACTGACGCGATTCAGGACCTTATTGACCACAGCAAAGTGGTTCGGCCGCATATCGTAGAGGGGTGGTGGAAGGACACGGGCAAGCTCGAAGATATGCTGGAAGCCAACCGTCTTATCTTGGAGACTCTATCTAGACAGATCGACGGTGACGTTGGTCCAGAATGTGAAATCGAAGGCAAAGTCGTCGTTGAGCCGGGAGCAGTAATCCGACACTCGGTGATTCGAGGACCAGCGATTATCGGCGCCAATACACGCATTGAACACGCCTATATCGGACCATTCACCTCAATTATGAATAATGTGGAGGTCCGGGGCTCAGAACTCGAACATTCCATCGTCCTGGAAGGTAGCTCACTGACCGATCTCAGCAACCGCGTGGCCGACAGTCTTATCGGGCGTAATGTCCGAATCTACCGACAGCCAGTCAAACCATCAGCCTACCGGTTTATGCTTGGCGACAACTCTGAAGTCGGCATTCAATGGTGACCCGTGCACTAGTTTAAGAGAAAGAGGACAGTTGTGACCGAACCTGCGTCGTACACCAAGACCGAAGGTAAGACACCAATAATTGAAGGTGTCAAAACAAAGCTTCTCCGTTTAGTCCCAGATGAGAGAGGCTGGCTCATGGAGATCCTTCGAAACGACGACGATTTTTTTGAAAAGTTCGGACAAGTGTATGTCTCAGCCACATATCCAGGAGTTGTTAAAGCCTGGCACTATCACAAACATCAGATTGACAACTTTGCATGCGTTACAGGAATGGTGAAGCTGGTCTTGGTCGATACTCGAAAAGGTTCGGCCACCGAAGGTGTCGTTAACGAATTCTTTCTGGGAACCCAAAAACCGATGTTAGTCCAAGTACCTAACCTCGTTTATCACGGTTGGAAATGTATCAGCTCCGAGGCTTCCGCAGTAGTTAACGTTCCGACCGAGCTCTATCGCTATGATGACCCGGACGAATACCGGTTGGAAGCTCACGGAACACTGCCTTACGACTGGGCCCGAAAAGATGGTTAGTGTCCTTGTTACGGGCGGAGCTGGTTTTATCGGCAGTAACTTCGTCAGTTACGCCCTGAAGGTTCATCCAGACTGGCAAATTACGACCCTCGACAAACTCACCTACGCCGGCCGGCGTGAAAATCTTCAGGAACACGATGGTAACCCCCGCCATCAGTTCGTCAAGGGAGACGTAGCAGACCCAGCGCTTACACAGGAATTGGTCAAGAATGCAGACATCGTTGTACATTTTGCCGCCGAGACCCATGTGGACCGTTCGATTCAAAGTGCTGGTAATTTTGTGACTACCGACGTCTACGGGACCTTTGTTCTACTCGATGCGGCGCGAACATCGTCTCGACTGCAAAAGTTTGTTCAGATCTCCACCGATGAAGTCTATGGCAGCGTAGCGAAAGGATCGTCAACTGAACGTGATGAGCTCCTTCCCAGAAACCCTTATGCAGCCACCAAAGCTGGCGCAGACCGTCTCGCGTACAGTTATTGGTCGACCTACAATGTGCCAGTTATCATTACTCGCGCCTCAAACAACTACGGACCCAAGCAGTTCCCCGAGAAAATCATTCCTCTTTTCAGCACTAACGCCATCGACAACCAGTCTTTGCCTTTGTACGGAGACGGTCAAAATGTTCGCGACTGGCTCCATGTAGATGACCACTGTCGCGCACTCGATCTTTTACTCAAACACGGAGAACCTGGCGAGGTGTACAACATCGGCGGAGAAAACGAGGTTACCAACGCGACATTAACGCATCGAATTCTTGAGATCCTCGATCGCCCGGCATCACTCATTCAACCTGTCGACGACCGCCCTGGGCATGACCGTCGGTACTCACTCGATACGACCAAACTTCGCGGACTCGGTTGGAAACCGAATATGCCTTTTGATGATGGTCTTGTTTCAGTAGTGAACTGGTACCAGTCCAATGAATGGTGGTGGCGGCCAATTAAGCACAGCGACGAAGGTTATCGGTCTTACTACCAAAAGCAATATGGCCAACAACTATGACTTGGAAACAGTTGAACGACAGCACGAGTGGTTTCCAAGACCCACCAGCTGTTCTGGTCACCGGCGCGGCCGGGTTTGTTGGCCGTCATCTCCTTGAAGCTCTGGCGGCGAAGAATTTTAGGATCGTCGCGTGGCGGCGCCCATCAAGTGCTCCGTCAAACACTGACCGAGACACAGCGCAGTCTATCCGTTGGCAAGAGATCGACCTTCTTAAGTATGAGATCGTCAGAAAGACCATTCTCGAGCTCAAGCCCACGAGAATCTACCATTGCGCAGGTGCCGCCAGCGTTCACGATTCGTGGGATCGCACACTTAACTCTTTAGAAGGAAACATCCTTGCTACAAACAACCTTCTGCAGGCGGTTTCATCAACTGGAATCCAATGCAGAATCCTAATAACAGGATCTGCGCTCGTCTACCGACCGTCAGGCCAATCAATCGATGAAAATGCGCCGGTCGGGCCAGTTAGTCCTTACGGGCTGTCCAAGCTCGGACAAGAGATGCTCGCCCAGCAGTATGTAGAAGATGGCCTTCAAATTTTGTTGCCCCGTTCATTCACACATATTGGACCTGGTCAATCGGTGTCCTACGCCGCGTCAAGCTTCGCTCAACAAATTGCCCGTATCGAAAAACAAAAGGCCCCACCGATTATTAAGGTGGGAGCCCTTGATGCCAAACGTGACCTTACGGACGTTCGCGATACCGTTCGAGCCTACATGAGGTTAATGGACCACGGTAAATCTGGTCGCTCGTACAACGTTTGTTCAGGAATGGCATACCCAATGCGACACGTGCTTCGCCACCTCATCAATTTGGCCAAAGT
>CAZUZW010000072.1:0-11038 GCA_964624855.1 uncultured Vicinamibacteraceae bacterium | reverse complement strand
ACTGGCGCTTCTGGCAGCGGTGTGGGCGGAATCCCTCTTGCATCGAAGGTCCCGCCGTCATCGTCTTGCGACAACCCAGTCACACCCACAGCTGTCGTCAGGATGACTCCGATAAGCAGAATTGTGATCCTTCGCATGAACGCCTCTTTCTCGAACAGTCTCCTCAGCAGTTTGCTATATCTAGCCGGAGATCACGGCAACCTGAACGCCACCAATTCCCCTTGTGTCACGCCACCGCCAACCGCGAGAACAATGTACTGTCGTCCATCAAACATATATGTCATCGGAGAACCAGTCTGAGCCGCCGGAATATAGACCGCCCCCTTCTCCTCACCAGTCGCCTTGTCGTACGCACGAAGCATTGCACCTCGATCTCCCGTTGGAGTCGTAACCACACCACCCTCACCGCTAATTACAAGAGTCTTCGTAGTGAGTGTGCCAATCCCCCCTGAACTACCTCCTGCCCCGCCGGGCCGACCTGTTCTCGGAATTTCAAGACCTTGGAGCGCCGGATGATTACTCACAAAATCGGGTGTCTCGCCATGAGCGATCTGCCACACAATCTCACCTGCGTTAAGATCGATAGCAGTAATCCTTCCCCATGGCGGCTTCATCAACGGAAGGCCGCGGACCGTCAAGCGTGGCCCCCGGCCATTCACGTAATCCATGTCTGACCGCTCTGGATCATTGACCAAGCCAATTGCACGCGACAAGGTGTGGGAATACAAGTACATAATCCCGGTTTCCGGATCGTAGGACCCACCTGGCCAATTCGCACCATTGGGCACAAACAACGTTCCTAACAGCCCATCGTCACCTCTCGCAATCGGCGGCGTAAAGATCGGGCCTGTCTTGAACTGGGAAACAAACTCCAAGGCCTCAGCGTTCAACTCCGGAGTGAAGTCAATAAGTTCCTCCAACATAAAGCCTTGACGCTCAAATGGCGGTGGCTTTGTCGGAAAGGGTTGCGTTGGTGAATACCATTCGCCAGGCACATTTCCAGACGGTACCGGTCGCTCTTCAATCGGCCAAACGGGTTCACCGGTGAGGCGATCAAAAACATACACCCAGCCCTGTTTTGTCGGTTGGGCTACCGCCTTAATCTCTCGGCCATCCACAGTAATGTCCACAAGAATCGGCGGGCAGGGAACGTCATAATCCCAGATGGGATGATGAACAAACTGAAAATGCCACAACCGTCGCCCCGTTTCGAGATCTACCGCAACCAAGCTCTCGCCAAACAGGTTGTCTCCTGGACGATGCCCCCCGTAATAATCCCCAGTAGGAATCTCGATCGGTATATAGGCTATTCCAAGTTCTTCATCCACGGTCAGATTCGTCCACACTCCTGTATTTCCAGTGTAAACCGCGGAGTCGTTCAACCACGTGTCTCGTCCAAACTCATTACTTTGCGGAATCGTGTGAAAGATCCACTTTCGGCTGCCTGTACGAACATCAAAACCGCGAATATAACCTTTGATGTTCTCTCGAGTTGGTGGCGCACTCCCTCCCCGATGGGCGGCGCCAACAACAACCACATCTCGCGCGACAATCGGCGCACCATTCCAGCCGATCTCTCCAGAGAGGGGATCAATATACTGATCATTATTCTCCTTTAGGTCGACAATTCCATCTGTGCCAAATCCCGTAATCGGCCGTCCCGTCGAGGCATCTAGTCCCACCAATTGATAGCCAATGGTGACAACGAAAATTCGCTCATCACCTTCTCCATCCGTCCAATACGCAACACCTCGCCCCGACATCCTTCGAATCGCATTCGCACCACGTTCACCCTCATCCAGACGATAAACCCACAGTAGTTCTCCAGTTCCAGCATCAAGAGCCACCACGTCACGGCGGCTTCCGGCTGTCGCATACAAAATGCCGTCGACCATGAGCGGCGTGGTTTGATAGTTGAAATCAGGGTTCGGTCCTAAGTTAGCGGTGTTAAAACGCCAAACCATCTCCAATTCGTCAAAATTCTCCGCAGTAATTTGATCTAGCGGCGCATAGCGCGTACTTCCTAGGTCACCTCCATAGGTGTGCCATTCTCCATTCACCGAACCCGTTTGCGCCTCAACCGTGCCTACAGTAATCGACAGAAGACAAACCGCCGTCAACACCCGCCAAACCGTTCTTAACACTGGTTTCATCAGGATTCTCCTAACGCTAAATTTACGTCGTCCTGCACAGCAACTCAAGACGTATTCGTGGTAGCACCGTCTGACTCACCATCTTTCATTAGAGATGTGAGACTCCTCTTGTAGCCTTTTATACGAGTCGCGGTGAGTCCTTCAGGTTGTCGAGGTATTACTGAAAAGGGTTACAAGCGAGACGCCTAGTATCAGTATAGTATCGAGAGAATCATGACGAAACAGGAAGGCACGATGCGACGAGGGCACCTGATCGGACTCGCGGCAGTCGTAGCAGGAGGCATGTTTGGGGTCACGTTCGCAGAGGCGCAGCGCTTGACGGTGGGCGAGACCGTTACTAAAGCACGCGCTGAAGATGGTAGTTACATTAGTTGGCGCGAGCACATCATTGACGACCCGGCGACGGCGGGGTTCAACCTGAGCGGCAGTGACGGACTCGTGATGGCCGACCTCGACGGTGATGGTTTTGAAGACATTGTTTCGGTTCATGAGTCTGATAGCGAGTACGATTCGAGTGTGGTCGACCCCGACTTTGAAGTGGGCACGGACGGTCATGTTCGTATTGCGTTCGGCTCGACAGACCCAGATGGTTGGACGAACGTGACGCTGGCGGAGGGGGCCGACGTGTCGGCAGCGGAAGACGCTGCGATTGCTGATGTGAACGGGGATGGTTACCTTGACGTCGTCGTTGCGGCAGAACTAGCACACATCATTTATCTGCAGAATCCTGGCAATGCCACGCGTACCGAACCGTGGCCACGTTTAATTCTCCCGATCACTGAGGACCGTGGTTCGTATATCCGAGTCTTCTTGGCAGACTTTGACGGCGATGGTAACCCGGAGATAAGTGCAGCGAACAAGGGAGCGCAGCGCATAGGCCCGGAGGAGTACGCGCGCTCAACGCCAGTTGTCCTGTATCAGGTGAATGGCGACCCACTTAAGGGAGAGAGTTGGACTGAAGTTGAACTTGGCCGCTACAGCGTGCCGCAGAACGCGGAACCGGTTGACTTGGACGGAGACGGAGACCTCGACATCATTGTTGGTACTCGGGGCGAGAACCGGTTAGTGTTTTTTGAAAATACGGGCGGAAACCTCCGCTTTCGGGAACATGCAATTGGCATCAACGGCGCACAAGCAGCAGGCTTCAACCTTGAATTTGCTGACTTAAACGGTGACGGGCGACTCGACATTATTGGTGCAGCAACTGGTGGTTTAGCCTGGCTTGAACAACCGGAACACATTGACTATGCGTGGAACGCTCACCATATTGGCACGTTCGCTCCGGATAGCATGACCGGTATGGAAATAGCCGACGTCAACGGAGACGGCTATCTTGACGTCATGGCCGGTAGTTACAGCAGAGGTCCGCGTGAGGGTGACGGTGATGTCACGGTCGACGACGCATTGGGGCGCATCGGCTGGTTTGAGCATCCCGGTGACGATGGAACCGGTGACTGGGTCCGACATGATATCTCTCGAAGGAAAAGAGGGATGTACGACAAATTCATCGCTCGGGATGCCGATGGGGATGGGGATATCGACTTTTTTGGCACGCGAGGTAATAGCGCACCCTACGACGGAGTCTTCTGGTTGGAGCAGGTCCGGTCAGATGCGCCCCGCCCGGCGTTTGAGTGGGCCAGAGACCAGGATAGCCCAGAGATGCCGCTTCCTTAGTATCGCCCAAGGCCGCCGTGTTAATCCGGCTCGCGAAGGCGTAGAGTGTGTTTGCACCTTCCAAGTGGAAAACCTCCGGACTGGGTTGCACGGCAAGGCTTCGTAAGACGGCCTGGTGCGAAGCTCGGACGATGACGAACCCTCGGCCGCCACACTCGTAGGTGCCGGAAATCCATTTCAGATTCTCGAACGTGAAAGGTATGCTAACTACGTCTCGAAACTTGGTACTCAACGATCAGATGGCGCTAAACGAAAGACTGGCCAGCCTGCTCACAGACTCCAGCGCTCAGGAGTTGGCTCTATATCTCTTGGGGAACGTTCCAGGATTACCCCCAGTCGCCCAAACCGTACATATCTTGGGCATCTGTATCGTTATGGCATCAATCGTCATGGTTAACCTCAAGTTCTTGGGGCTGGCCCTACCAAGCCAAAATCTGAGTGAAATGATCTCGAGGCTTTACCCCTGGACGTGGTGGGCCTTACCCGTGAATGCGGTCACCGGCCTCCTCTTCGTGATCGCGAGACCAAACCGTTACCTCTATAATCCGGTGTTTGGTATCAAATTTTCGCTCTTGATTCCGGCCGTTCTTCTCGCGTACCTCGTCTATCGAATGAATCAAAAAGAGCGAGGGTACTGGGACAGCACCTCCGGTCGGAGAATCTCCGGTCGCGCTGTGGCCGGCCTGTCTCTCGTCCTCTGGATAGGAGTGCTAATGGCCGGACGGTGGATCGCTTACTCTGATTATCTCTTTTATATGGAATAGAGGACTCGTTGTGAATTTTACTGAATTGTGGGAATGGGTACAGGCACATCCAACATCTCAGTACATTGGTTTTACTTGGTGGTTTCCATTCTTGGAGTCAATTCACGTTATCGCGATCACATTGGTCGTTGGCTCCATCCTGGTTGTCGACCTGCGGCTACTCGGTATCTCTGGCCTTCAGTACAGTGCGAGTCGCATCACACGTGAGCTGATTCCATGGACCTGGGGCGCCTTCGTCATCGCAACGCTGACCGGCTTCGGTATGTTTGTGACCCGCGCCACCGCCTATGTGGAAAATCCGGCATTTCAAATTAAGTTCCTCCTCCTCCTCGTTGCATGTCTCAACATGGCGGTTTTTCACTTTCGTTCATTCAGAGTGGTCCAAGACTGGGACGCCGATGCCATACCGCCACCCGCTGCCCGCGCGGCCGGTGCCGCTTCCCTGGTGTTGTGGATTGGAATTGTCCTCGCCGGTCGCTGGACCGGGCACATTATTTAGGCCCAGCACACAGGCTATTCCGGCATACTTCGGTCAGCGTACAACTGAACAGTCGCTCCCCGCCGACTAACGCCAGCCTGAACAATCGCGCCAGGTTCACCCGGGCACTCGAATTCAAGTTGATATCGATCGGAAACGTTCTCGTAGTGCTCATTCATTCGCAATGCCAACTCAGTTAACGCTCCGGAAAGTGCAGTTGCGACGTTCAGTGGTCGGTAAACGCCATTTGTGTTCTGGGTCAGGTTAATCGCGAAGTTCGTCACCATACTCCCACCACGGGTAGACAACAGAACCACATGGACAGTGGCGTCCGCTTCCACCAATTCCGATACAAATTCGTTGTAATAATCTTCGTCTCTCGCGATCATAGAATCACTGGCTTCCGGCCCATCAGTCGTAACCACGACGAACACCGGCCATTCATCCCCATCGCCATAGCGCCGCTCCCACGTCTCCTTAATTGCATCAAGCATAATCGGCGCAGCCCCACGGTCAGCGAAAATCCGGCCGGCCGCACGCCTGACCTCACTACGATCAGAAGTGAAATCCACCCGCCACTGGATGTTCCCACCAATCGTAAATAGAGCAACCTCATGTTGTGACTGGATAGTAGACAAAAAGCGATCCAGTCCATCGCGGAGGGACAGTAGGGCGCCAGCCTTGTCAATCTGGTCGCTGTTGTCAACCAATAGTGCGATTCGCATCGTCTGCGTAATGCGTTCCGCAGAGAGAATGCCACAGTAGATATCGTTCTCCTTTACGACGAATTCATCTTCCGACAGGTTGGTTACCGTTTCACCAGCACGCCCCGTTACGTGAACAAACACTCGTGTCGACTCCTGGGCGGCAAGTCCCACCCATAGGCGAAAAAGCATCCAGACCGTCAATATGGAAATACACAACAGACGACGAGGCCGAACACGTCTCATTAACGAGTTCCGAGTTCGATCAGTCACCACGCCCTCTCTAGGAAGGACTCAAAACCTAAACAATCGGTTCAACTTGACAATCAACGCGCGATTATCCAGTCCTGTGAACCGGTTTGGAACCAGCGTATCACGCTGCTCGTTATATACGATAAAGAGTTCACTCCCAGGCTGGTACTCCCAGCGCAGCCTGATATTCGTGCTCAGCGAGTTTAGACTGGAGTTGTATTGCACTAACGCACTTACAAACATGAACGGTGTCATCGTATACGTAGATCGGGTCGTCGCTAAAGTTGTCGTAAAACGGCCTTCAGGCACATCGACCCAATTCAATGACACCCCGGGTTCGAGTGACAGCTTTGGACTAAGGTAAACACGACCGCCACAGGCAAAGCACCGCCCCCCTCCGCCGATCGCCAGTGTTGTCTTCGTGCCGCCGTAAAAAGTCCCACGTTCAAACATCAGGTTCCCGGACACGCGACGCTGAGATCCGAAGGCATAGCTGATCCCTGTGTTGGAGAAATCATAGCTACCAACTGGAATAGTGACGTCATGTTCGATTCTAAACGGCTCCTTCAGAAAATCGTAGGTCCGCGTGTGCACAAGATTGAACTGATCACTATTCTCGAATTCAATATTGAAACGCCCCTCTGGTTCACGAGTCTCCACAATCCCGTCAGCATCGGTAATGTAGTTATATGAGCCCTCCCACGTAAACTTACGCACCGATGTCAGGCCACGGGGCCTCGGACTAAACCGAAACGAACCAAAGCTCTTACGCATGTCGTCACGACGTACGAAACCGGCCTCCGGAGAGAATTGCTTATCAATAAAGAGGTGCTCGGCTGCGACACCATAGCGGTCGCCGTTGTATCGAAGGTCAGCGCTATAACTTGTATCTTCGCCATCAACACCGGTGGTCTCCGTCTTCGCCCAATACCCATTAATCCCCAGGTTGTCGTAAAAGGCCAACGCTGTATCAAGTCCAACCACCAAATTCGATCCGAGCACGGGCGAAGTTGTCGATACCGAGCGGTGAGTTAAGATTGCACCAATACTGCTGCGCCGTAGAAAATCTCGTCTCACCCGCATCACCGAAAAATTCGTCGACCGCGCTCCGGCCGCGGGTTCTTCACCGGTCTGGATATTTAGCATCCCAATTGTGTACGCCCCTGCGCGTCCCGTTAATCTTCCACCGGCCCTCAGCGGAACCTCCAACCCCTGACTTAAACCGACTCGTCGACTGTAGAACAGAATCGGCGCGTCTGGAGAACCGCCGGATCGGCTCCGCCGGCCGCCGCTGCCGAATGTGAAGGCGCCTTGGTTCTCGATAAAGAAGTCGCGTTTCTCCGGAAAAAACAGGCTAAAACGTGTCAGATTGACCTGTTGTTCATCAGCTTCAACCTGAGCAAAATCAGTGTTAAACGTAAAATCGGCCGTAAGATTCTCCGTGAGGCCGTACTTCACCACATCGAGACCGGCGGCACCGCCTGTCTGAGTTGAGCCAATCTGCGATAGAGAAAAGTCAGAATTGACGTCACCTATTACATACGGCTTGATCTCTAGCAGATTACCGGACTCTGGAGCCTCCAACCCAACCATGGCCGGCCAGGCTGATGCCTGAAGAAGTCCCCCGCGACCAAGCCCAGGGTCGAGCGGAATGAGATACGACATCTCGTTCTTCCACATGACATCTCGTCGCATTACAAAGCCCCACACCTGCGTCGAACCCTGACGATACCGTAGCGACTTAAATGGGATGCTGGCCTCAAACGACCACCCGCCCTCGAATCGGCCCGTACGAAAATCCCATATAGGGTTCCACTCCCTGCTATACGACCCGTCATTATTGACCTGGCCGTCCATCCGCCCTCCGATTGGCGTCACATCAAACACCACCGAACTGCGTCTGTCGTAAAAGGTGTCAAATGAGAATCCAATTCCGTCGTTCTGTAAAACGTAGGAACTGTCACGGCGCATCTCGTTCAGAAGCCAGTTCGATTCTGGAGTCGAATCCCATGCGCGTGCAGCGACGTAAACGTTTTCTTCGTCAAAAAAAACCCACGCTTCAGTCTCCTCAGTAGCTGGCTCCCCCGCATTTGGTTCCATCTGCACGAAGCCGCTCATCGATGGAACAGTCCCATAGATAGAGTCCGTGAGATCGCCATCTAAACTAAACTCTCCGGTCAGCCGCACCGCACGAACCGTGGCTTGACCGCTTTCATTTCGAGTAATAACTTCAGGCGCCACTGGCGCTGGCGGGGCTCCCGGTGGAAGTATAAAAACACCACCAGCACTCAACTGCCCAACTGTTGGCGTTCCCGGTATATCGGGACTCGTATCAACCGACGACTCAGCTCGAACTGGTGTAATCCCCTGGCGACGACGCTCGCTCAAAGCCATCGCTACGCGATCCTGTAAGTCAAAGAACTCGTCGGCCATTCCATCGACCGTAGCACTCCTCACGACCACCCCTTCGTCTAGCGAAACAAATCGAGCCGTCACACGCAATCGGTCGCCGAGGCGTTGGTAGCTTCCAGTCACCAGCAAGTCAGTGCCGAGCTCTCGCCAAACATCGATGGCCATTTCACTGCCGCCAATATCAATGCCCGCTCGCTCAAACGCCACACGAACGCGACCAAGATCTAAGACACGAAGGTTTTCAGAACGAGACAGGTCTCCAGCGACGGATTCAGCAATTCCAATGCCCATCCACTCATCTTGCGCGGCACCGGAAATATTTACAAAGGGAACAATTGCAATTGTCCGATGTACTCCGTCATCAGCACTTAATTCAAATTGCGCCAACGTCACTGTTGCACTTAGACAAGCGAATGCGACGCCGAGAATCAGGTCTCGTCCTACCGCTGCAATTGAGGCGGCCAATCCTTCTGTCGCGAACACTTCAAGACGAAGCAGAATCATCACAGGCCTCATCGGGTGCACAATCACTCGCTTCGACGCCGACCGGATTTCACACAGATTTCTTTCAACTATCAGAGGAGAATCGGTACCGTCAGGGAAGTGCCTCAAAACGCGATATAGAACAGATGAGGGCACCCACCCCATACCCACCGCAGGCACCCCTCAGAATCGAAACAATCGGTTCAACTTAATTATAAACGCGCGATTATCGAGTCCTGTGAGCCGATTTGGAACGAGCGTATCACGCTGTTCGTTATAAACCACGAAAAGCTCGCTACCAGGTCCATATTCCCAACGCAATCGAATATTCAGGCTTAATGCTGATTGATCTGAATTGTATTGGGCCAATGCACTCACAAACGTCAGTGGTGTCATGGTATAGGTCGCTCGTGTTGTCACCAACGTCGTCGTGAATTGCCCCTGAGGCACATCGACCCAATTAAGAGACATCCCGGGTTCCAGTGACAGTTTCGGGCTAATTTCAATCCGCCCGCCGCCAAAGGGACCTCTTCCGCTGCCCCCTATGGAGACCGTAGTCTTTGTCCCACCGTAAAAAGTACCCCGCTCAAAACCTATGTTGCCTGAAAGTCGCCGTTGCGAACCGAAACCATAATCCACCCGTGTATTCTGGAAGTCATAAGGTCCGCTCGGAATAAGAATGTCTTCGGCGATACCAAACGGAGTCTTAAGAAAGTCATACGTTCGAGTAAACGTTAGGTCAAACTGATCGCTATTCTCAAACTCGATCCCAAAACGACCATGTGGCTCACGAGTTTCGACAAAACCATCGGCGTCGGTGATGTAGTTATATGACCCCTCCCATGTAAACTTTCTTACTGACGCTAGCCCACGTGGCCTCGGACTAAAACGGACGGACCCATAACTTTTACGCATATCGTCGCGGCGAACAAAACCCAACTCTGGGGAAAATCGTTTATCGATAAATAAGTGTTCGACAGTCACCCCGTATCGATCACCGGCATACCGGAGGTCTCCGGTATAACTGGTGTCAGCCCCATCAAGTCCAGCCGTGTCGGTTTTCGCCCAATAGGCGTTCATTGATAGGTTGTCGTAGAAGGCCAACGCAGCATCAAAACCAATCACCAGATTGTCCCCTTGAACCGGCGACACAACCGACATCGATCGATTCGTCAGGATTGTTCCAATACTGCTCCGCCGAAGAATATCTCGCCGAATTCGAACGACTGAGTAATTTGTACTCTGCGCCTCGGCGGCAGAATCCTCGCCCGTCTGGATACTAAGTAGACCAATCGTGTACGGACCCGCCCGACCTGTCAGTCGACCACCGACTCGAATCGGTACTTCGAGTCCACGATTCAAACCTATTCGCCGACTGTAGAACAGAATTGGTGCGTCTCGTGAACCTCCAGAACGCGACCGACGACCACCAGTCCCAAAAGCGAATACTCCTTGATTCTCCAAAAAGAACTCGCGCTTCTCAGGAAAGAACAGACTAAAACGCGTCAGGTTCACCTGTTGTTCATCAGCTTCGACCTGAGCAAAGTCGGTATTCAGCGTAAAATCAGCGGTTAAGTTCTCAGTAACACCATATTTCAAAACGTCAATCCCGACGTTACCTCCAACCTGATTCGATAGCACCGGCAAAGCCGTAAAATCAGAACTCAGGTCACCGATTACAAAGGGTTTAATTTCAAGCAAATTACCGAGTTCCGGCGCCTCCAAACCAACCAACGAAGGATGAAGTGACGCCTCAAGCAATCCACCTCGACCAAGTCCAGCATCGATAGGGACGATATGCGACATCTCGTTCTTCCACATCACATCCCGCCGCATCTGAAATCCCCAAATCTGAATTCGTCCTGGCCGATAACGCAATGACTTAAACGGAATACTGGCCTCAAACGACCAGCCACCCTCAAAGCGACTAGTCTGAAGCTGCCAGATCGGATTCCAATCTGGGCTGTAGGATCCCTCACTATTGACTTGACCATCCATTCGCCCAGCGAGTGGAGTAACGTTAAACACAATTGAACTACGACGATCGTAGAACGTGTCGAAAGAGAACCCGATCCCTTCGTTCTGTAACAGATTGAAGCTATCGCGTCTCATTTCATT
>CAZUZW010000071.1:0-11142 GCA_964624855.1 uncultured Vicinamibacteraceae bacterium | reverse complement strand
CCCGACGATATATATCCTAGATCAAATGTTAGGAGAGCTGTGCGCTTACATGCGATAAACAGTTGTCCGTATTTAACGTTCCTGCATACGAACGCTACAAAATGCTCAATGGTTTACGGAGTTTGTTCGTCAAAGCGGGCCCCACGAAGCACGTTTTCCATAGCGTAGTTGCCTTCGTGACACGCGTACTCAAACAGTTGGCCTACGGTTGCGCCCATTGCTTCTTGGTCTCCGCTCATGGGAGCTGCTGCTGTCCAGGACTGTGTGAACATGGTTGGGTCGGTAACCGTGAACTTGTAGTCGATTGTTTCGGCATCAACCCGTGTGAAGTGTTCGACCAGGTGCAGTGTTGGGCGGGGCGCGCGCCAGAACGCAGCCCAGCGTTCGCTGGTGCGGTCATTGAACTGAATTGTTTCGACCACCAGTGTATTACCGTCCCAATAGCCTCGTGAGTCGCCAAACCACTGGTCAATGTGTTCGTTCACATGTGGCCTTCCGTCAAGAGGAATGATTCGCCGCTCTCGAAACATCTCGTGGAGGACGACGACGTATCCTGGAACTTGAAAAATCTGATAGTTGTTATTGTAAGCATAAGGCACGTGGGGCATGCCGTCGGTGATACAACGTTCCCCTGTGTCCAGATCGGTGTGCGAATTCCAGTAATCTCGCCCGCGACCAGGATTCCGATTTGCATTCGCCTGTTCTGCTTCGGGCGTCCAGGGGATCCGTCCATTGGGCGGATCGACGATCAGGGATGTTCGTCGAGTACCAACGACTTTGGTGCCTCGGTCGAACCAATGCTGGTTATAAGTTCCTGGGTCGCCATCTCTGGGAGGGCCGTCCACCCGGCGTTCCGCAGTTCGCCATTCTAGAGTAACCACTTCTTCTTCGCTCAGCACGGCTTGGTCTGCGAATTCTTCTGGTCGTTGTAGAGGAGTGATCGTCACGTTGGTCCAGATGCCTTGGAGGTCCGGGTCTCCCCATGGCGTCTGAAATTCAGCAGATGTATCGCGTTCAACTGACTGGGCGTGAGCTGCGACTGGATTCACAATCACGAGTCCGGCGACAGCGATCATTGCAAGAATCCGATGACTCATCTGGCGTCTCTAAGTGTTCCTGTGTTCCGAGAGGATAATTGACTTCAAATCGATGTAATTATTAGTTGAACCGATTAACGTTCAGGTGCCTTTTCCGCCGATTGTTCTAAAACACGAGCGCCGGCGAGTAGGCCGGTCATGCCACGATTCGCTTCGTGACAGGCGTACTCATAGAGTGGGCCTCCGATTTTGGCCATATCAAGCGCGCCGGTCCACGGTTCTGTCCAAGCCGAGGGGTCTTCAACGGTAAATTCATAGAGAAGCGAGTCGTCGTCCGCACGAGTAAAGCGCTCAATCAGGTGCAGGTTTTCTCGGGAACCTCTGAAGTTCGTCTGGGGTGTGAAATTGGTCGTATCGACGACGAGCGTGTCTCCGTCCCAATGTCCGCGTGAGTCACCCTGTAATTGTCGGATACGCGGGTCGAGGTGAGGCTGTCCGCTCAATGGGACAATACGGGCTTCGTGCACCATTTCATTGAGAATGACCACGTGGTCGGCCGCTTGAAAGATCTGCAAATTATTGTTGTAGGCTCCGGACAATCTTGGAAGTTCTCGAGTGAGACAGCGCTCCCACAAACTTCGGTCGGTCCATGAATCCGATCCGCGGCCACCACTGGCTCTCGGCCTGCGTGGCGCGGGTCGAGTCTCTGACCTATACGGAATTTTTCCGTCAGCGGGTTCAATGATGATTGACGTTCGTTTTGATTCCACGACTTCAGTGCCTCGGTCGTACCAAAATTCGTTGTAGGGAACCACGCCACCCTGAGACTCTGGTGGATAGTTGGCGCCACCCGTGGTTGGATCAATTAAATCTCGATTTTGCCGTCGGTACTGTTCCTGTTCAAATGCGGCCGCCTCTTCGTCCGTGAGCACTTGTTTACCAGCGAGTTCGTCGGGACGTTCCAACGGCGTGATCGTGCGATAGTCCCAAATGCCCTGGAGATCTGGATGACCATCTGGTGTGCGCGGTATCGTCCCGGTGTTCTGACCTGCCGCGACCGGCACGAGTAGTTGTGTCAGGAACAGCATCATAATCGTTACTAACGACACGTTACGGAGTCGGTTACACATGAAGTCCTCCAGGTTGTTACGATATCTGTCTGTCGAGCATTCCGAGATACTCAAGACCTCAAATAGATTTGTGAGTGGTCCCTAGTGTTAATTTATATATTAATAACATCATGTAAATAGAGTTAATATTATTTAAATAGTTTTAATTCAAAACTGAGTGGTCGCTTAAGCGTAAAATCGTTCCTTGAGGGTAGTGAAGGATCTGAACGATGGCGCTGTTTTCGTATTCGTGTAAGGAGAGGGCTTATGAAGACTCAGATTCGCCGGAGGATTCACGTAATGCTGGCAGTTGTAGCCAGTGTCGCATTGGCATGGATTCTGTTGGGCCAGCAGTCAGCAATGACGGCGGCACAGACCAATTTTGTTGGGGGCTCACCTAGTCGGCCAGATTCATCGGACATGCGGGCAATCCGCCTCCGATTTGAAGCAGGTTCTCGATCCAATTGGCATAGTCACTCAAACTGGCAGATCTTGATGGCTGAAGAGGGGCGGGGACGTACGCAGATTCGCGGGGAAGAGATCGTGGAGCTAGTGCCAGGTCGACCGGTTCATGCTGGAGCTAACGTCGTACACTGGCATGGTGCAGCTCCAGACGAGCACATGGTTCAATTGACGTTTATCAGTGGGGAGACTAGTTGGGCAGAACCAGTCTCCGACGATGATTACTTGGGGCGATAGTCTCGTGTAGGCGTGGCTGGTCAGTCAGTTCAGTAGTAACTCTCTTGGCGGCGGTTTGTGGACCGCAGTTATCTAGCGGTTTCTTCAGCTGCGATTTCTTCGAGTCGAGCACCGCGAAGAATGGTGGCCATGCTGTAATTGCCTTCATGGCACGCGTACTCGTAGATGTCGTCTGAGTTCTTTCTCATGGGAACCTGCATGGTCCATGGGCTTGTCCAGATTTCTGGATTTTCAACCGTTACCTCGTAGGTCAGTGTGTCGACATCGACACGCGTAAAGCGTTCGATGAGATGCATTGTCGGCCCTGAGCCATTCAGGCTCGTTTCCTGTCGGAAATTAGTCGTCTCAACAACGAGGGTATCGTTGTCCCATCGGCCACGGGAATCTCCGGCCCATTGTCGGATGGTTCCATGCGAACTTCCGTCGAGTGGGACGATACGTGCGTTGTGAACCATCTCGTTGAGAATGACGACGTAGTCATCCGTTTGAAACAATTGAATGTTGTTGTTGTAGGCACTCGGCACCATTGGCGGGCCAGCATTGAATCCCATAATGCACCGGTCGCCTACACTCCGGTCGGCGGGTTCGTCTGCCATGGGGCGTCCACGTTGTTCTTCGCGGCCAATTTCCCGCTCGGCGTCCATGTATTTCTGCCCGTCCGGTGTAAAGGGGGGAAACCGACCGTTGGGCGGGTCGATGATCAGCGACGTGCGCCTCGTGCCAATGACATTTGACCCTCGGTCGTACCAGAATTCATTGTAGGGCACCACTCCACCGTCCGCTTCCGCGGCGTAATTGAGTCCACCCGTCTCAGAATTGATGAGATCCCGATTCACGCGACGACTTTCTGCGACAGCAAAGGCCGCGGCCTCCTCCTCGGTCAAGGTCGGTTTGTCAGCCAACTCTTCTGGACGTTCCATGGGGGTGATTGTTCGAAAATCCCAGACCCCTTGGAGATCGGGATCGCCCCAGGCCGTCGTCTGTGCGATGGCCGAAGATGGTGAAAGACTCGCAGTTGCGATTACAGCTACCCATACAGCCGGAAACAAGAAGCCTTGACGGAGCATTAGAACCTCCTCTGGGTCTCAAGTGAAATCTTACGATACAAGAAAAGCCCGGCAGCTGCTCTGCCACCGGGCTTTATCGTTGTTCTCTTTTAACTCGCGTATCGTTCTCGCATTAGAACGATATGGAGCCGCCGATGTGGATTAGACGTCCAGCGAGGATCGCATCCACTTCGGTGTTCTTCAGCGCAGCAGGTTGGAGCCATTTTGACCCGAACCTGTCGTTAGCACCCAAGAGGGTGTGAGCGTTGTTGGCATTATAGATGTCGAAGTTCGCGCGTGCGACCGCTCCACCCATATTGAAGGATTTCGAGAACCGCAGGTCGAGCTGGTTGCGCCGTCCAAGGAACTGCTCGTACGGTTTAAGCAGTGGAACAGGAACCGACGCAGTGCACGTGTCAACCGTCTTGCTGCCGCATGATGCGAGGTTGCGTCCGAGCGAGGGTGCGATTACGGAGTTGGGCGCCCGCCATTCGGCCTCGTACGGTTTTCCTGCGTTGCTCTGCAACGTGCCACTGACCGAGACACCGCCCGGTAGCGGGTAGCTGAAGAACATCTTCAGGTTGTGGTGCGCTTCCCACGGGATGAGCACGTCACAGTGCAGCAGTTGCTCAGGAGAGTCAACCGTGAAGCAGCTGTTCATACTCGTCTGTCCCGTGTCAAAGCCGCCACCGAGTGTCGCACCATTGTTAAACCTGGTGTCGAAAGAAATGCCGACGAAGTTTGACGTGCCGCAGTTTCTGCCGGCGGTCGGAGCACGGTCTCGGGAACGCTGTCCACCGCAGTTGACCTGGCTATCTCCTCCGATGAAATCATCCGCCGACCCGACCGACGTGAGCCGTTGTCCGTATTTGGACGGATTGATGTCATACATGCCGCAAACTTCATACCCTCCGCCACCTGGCAGTCGTGAATCGCTGGGTGCCGTGACGCAGAATGGGTCGTAGTCAGCCGAGGTCACCATCACGTTGTCGTCTACCCGCCAGTTTCCAGCCCAGTTCCGGTAATACCCGACGGTCATTGACATGCCAGGGAACAGTTCCTGCTGCACTTCAACAGAGGTGTCCCAGACGTAGTTTCGGTTGCCGAACCCTTGGGTTATCGAGTCCTGGTATGTGGTGGCACCCGGTCGTTGTTTACCGAAGTTATTATCGTTAATCGCACCACATTCACCGTTTGAACCGAAGTTGGCCAAGTCACAATCCGGAACGAAATTGCCATTGGCATCATTCCAATTGCGTCGGACGTTGTTCACTGAGGTGTAGATGGGATTGGTGCGTCCAACCAGAGAGCTCAACGTGGACTCCACATACCGCCCTATGGAGAACTTGAGCGCGGTTCGCCCGTCATCAAAAACGTCATAGGACAGGCCCAATCGAGGGTTAATATCCGTGAAGTTCACAACGTCATTCAGCTCCGCGAACGAGCGTTCCGGGAGGAACCTGTTAGCTCCAAGTTTCTGGGCAGGGATTCGTCCAACATATTGGTCGAATCGGAGGCCGTAATTGACGGTAAACTGGGGCAAGGTCCACTGGTCCTGTATAAAGACCCCCAGTTCCAACAAGCGTTCTTTCCTCAGACCGTTGGTGCCATCCGAGGTATAGGTGGCATGCTGAACCAATCGACTCGGGATGCCGTTCCGGAAGTGGTATTCCACGTCACCCTGTACCTGCCGGTCAGCCGTAGACAATCCATGCTCCATATTAAAGCCGGCTTTGAAGGCGTGGGACCCTGTGACGTATGAAAGCGACGCCCGCTCCGCGTAGCGGTGCTTGTCGATTTGGTCGGCGTAATAGTAACGCGCGTTATACCGGAATGCCGTCGTCAGCTCGGTGATGGCAATCGCGCCAGGCACGGTCGCAAATTCGCCGTCGCCAGGCGCCGGATACGGCCACTGGCCTCGCATGTGCGAGAACCCGGCTTCTAGTAAGAGTCGACTGGATACCGGTGCGGTGTAGGTGACCTGATACAACTGCTCTGGGGAGAGGTTGTACTGGTGAGTAAACGCCTCCGGCGATGCGAATTCACCCCGTCCGCGATTGTAGAACGATTGGAAATCCGTAAAGATGCCAAGCTTTTGGCTTTCACTTGCTTGGATCGTGAAGCGTGCGCCGATGCTTCGTGCCCATTCCCTACGGTAGCCTTCGCGAGTAGTGTCGGCGATGAAGGGATGAACGTTCGAGTTTGGGTCGCCCAAGGTCGTGGTGAACCCCTTGTTGAAGAACACACCGGGCACCGTGTTCTTGTTGGCCGCCGCTTTCGACGCAAGGAAGAACCACACCTTGTCTTCACTAATTGGTCCACCCAAAGTGAAGTCGGCGTTATAGAACTTGACCATCCTGTTGGTGTGCGACAGGCCAGGGTAGTTGCCGCTGATGTTGTCTGACTGCATATTCTCGTTCGTGTAGGTGCCAGAGGTGAACATCGAGAACTGGTTACCACCCTCATTAGGAATTAGGTTCATCGTGAGCGTGGCGTTGCTTTCGGCGGAGCCGCCGCCCGTCTCGAGGACCGTTTCCTGTGAGTAGGCCGTGTTGATCATGTAGATGATCGACGTGCCGTTCGGGTCGGCAATTCCCATGCCGTCAAACAACGTTGTGACGTCGCTCTTACCGTGGAAGAACAACCCACCGCTCTGGCCGTTGGAGCGGTAGAGTCCAGAGGTGCCGCCCACATCAGCGGTACCAGTAACGCCAGGTACCAACTGGATAAGCGATGAGGCGACTGCCTTCACTCCGGTCGGGAGTTCTTGAAGCATCTCAGCCGTGACGGAGGATTGCGCGGTCACGTTCTGCACGTCGACCAGCGGACTTGCCCCGGTGACGGTGATAGTCTCTTCGACGCCCCCGACCGCCATGGCCGCGTCGACCGTGGCGGTGAAGTTCGCGGTTAGCACAAGCCCTTCGCGGATAATGGTCGAGAATCCGGGTAAGGTGAAGCTCACTGAATAGGTCCCCAATGGAAGACCGACTATGTTGTATCGTCCCGTGCCATCTGAGAAAACAACACGAGCGCCTTCAATTAGCGCAGGACTTGTAGCTTCAATGGTAACGCCAGGCAACACCCCGCCCGTATCATCAGTTACCTCACCGGCGATACCTGAGTTCTGCTGCGCGGCGGCGCTCAGCGGCACTAGAATCAATAGAGCCGCGATTACGGCGCTAGTCCAACCTGTGAACCTGTTCCCCGTCATTGACTCCTCCTTAAAACGGATTAGGACGAACACTTGTCGACCAAACCGGAACTGTCCACATTCCTTCGGACAGAACCGAGATCAGGAGGGCCTTTTGGCACTCCCGCTGCGGTTTTTTAGCATGACGAATAGCCACGCGTCAATCGTATAGTTGTAATAATGATCAACTACATGTCTTGAGAGAGGTGAAATGATAACGGTAAAATTTATGTGAGAACCGTGCATTCAACATACGCGGCTTGTCTTCTGAATCCGGAAGGCAGCTTCGAAGAAGCAGATAAGAAGGGTCAGAGGCTGCGTCAAGTGATAGTGTTTTTCTGGCTATGTCTACCATCAATGTCCGAGCGAAGATGCGGGTTGTCGCGGTATTTCCCGTGATGGTGATATTTATTGGTTGTGGTGTTGATTTAACTGACCGTGGGTCAGGTGATGCAGTACAAGAGACCAGCACTCCTACCGACAGTAGGTCTCTCGAGTCTGGGAGTGAGGCGGATTGGTTTGTTGAACGTGCCGAGGAAGTTGGGTTGGACTTCCGACATTTCAACGGGATGTCCGGCGAGTTTTACTTTCCAGAAATCATACCGCCAGGAGTTGGGTTAGTAGACGTCGACAACGATGGGGACCTTGATGCCTATCTCGCACAGGGACAGTTACTGGGGAGTGAGAAAGTGCTTAGCGACGCACTGTTTCCACCGGTTGATCCAACGCCACTAGCTGGTCGGCTATACCGAAACGATCTGGCAGTACAAGCGGACGGAACACGCACGCTCGGCTTTACAGACATAACGGATGAAAGCCAGCTTGAAGCACGTGGATATGGAATGGGAGTGGCGATAGGAGATGTTAACAACGATGGTTGGAATGATCTCTACCTTACGAATCTTTCTTCGAACCAGTTGTTTCGGAACAACGGCGACGGCACGTTCAATGATGTGTCGCAGGAGAGTGGATTGGATGATCCAGCGTGGAGTGTGTCCGCAGCGTTTGTAGATTACGACCTCGATGGATGGCTCGATCTCTACGTTGGAAATTACGTTGATTATAGTGCCGATGCAGAGCAACAGTGTCCAAGTGTGACGGGAGGATTAGGCTACTGCCTCCCGCAGGCGTATCGCGCGCAGCCGGACCGACTCTATCGAAATCTGGGTAATGGAACCTTCGTCGATGTCACTGCGCGCGCGTTATTAGGGAGAACCTTTGGACCCGCACTGGGGGTTTCGACCGCTGACTTTAATGGCGACGGATGGCCCGATATCTACGTTGCAAATGATGGCGAAGAGAACCAGTTGTGGCTGAACCAACAGGATGGAACTTTGGTTAATGTCGGACTCTTGTCGGGGACAGCCTTGAATGGAGACGGCAAGGCTGAAGGAAGTATGGGTGTGGACGCTGGTGACGTCGATAATGACGGAGACGAAGACCTTTTCATGACTCACCTAACGGGCGAAACAAACACGCTCTACATTAATGATGGTACTGGCCTGTTTGAAGACCGAAGCACCCTTTCTGGTCTTGGTTCGGCAAGTCTTGCCTTAACTGGTTTTGGCACGGCGTGGCTGGACTTCGACAACGACGGGTGGCTCGACGTCCTGACGGTGAACGGTCGAGTGAGTAGTGCGGAAGAGCGGACCAATGAACCGTTTCCGTATGACCAACGGAAGCAATTATTTCGTAATCTTGGCGATGGGCAATTTCAAGAGGTTACTGATCAGGCTGGTAGTGCATTCGGAGTGTCTAAGGTTGGGCGAGGTGCTGCGTTTGGTGATGTTGACAACGATGGTGACATCGACGTACTTGTTGGCAACGATAGTGGGCGCGTTGAGCTACTCATCAACCAGGTGGACAGTCGTCGGAACCATTGGCTGGGACTGAGGCTGTTGGGCAAGGAGACCCCACGAGACATGTTTGGCGCTCGCGTTGAAGTTGAACGGAGCGATGGTGTGACGGTGCGGCGTCGAGTTCGCGCGGACGGAAGTTACGGGTCAGCTAATGACCCGCGGGTACTCGTCGGATTGGGAAATGATCTGGCGGCGCCCCTTATTCGAGTGTACTGGCCAACTGGGAACGTCGAGGAGTGGCGCGATGTGGCGAGTGGTCAGTGGATGACGTTAGTCGAGGGCGAAGGGCAGTGAATCAACGGTTTTCCCTTGTCGGCGCTGCGTCGTTCGTCTGGGCGATTTCTATGATCGCTGGTGGTTGTTCCACGGACACCCAGGTGCCCTCGAACGGTCAGACGGTATCCCATACGTCGAATAAGGCAGGGTTAGAGCCAAACTCTTTACCAAATCTTGCCCATATGACTGATTCCGTACGGGCCCAGATTGATAGGCGATATTCAGCGTTACTAACTGCGATCGAGAATCCACAGACGACGCAGAGTGAATTGAGTGATCTTTACGGTGCCATGGGCAATGTGCTGATGGCGGCTCAGTTTATAGACGCGCCAGAAGCTTTCTACCTTAATGCACAGACGCTTTCGCCAAGCGACGGACGGTGGCCGTACTATCTCGGCCAGCTCTACGTGAACCAAGGTGAATTTATAAAAGCGGAAGCCGCTTTTAGGCGCGCCTTGAGTTTTCGGCCCGAGGATGTGCCAACACTAATCTCGCTCGGCGAGGCCTACCTAGCCCAGGGGCAACCAGAGATGGCCGAACCGCTGTTTGCCCAAGCGTTGTCGCGTGAACCTGGCTCTGTTTGGTCTCTCATGGGTCTTGGGAGGGCAGCCTTGGCGAGACGGGATTATACCCAAGCGGTGGGCCATCTAGAGGAGGCTTTGCAGGTTGACCCAGATGCTGCTGGGATTCATTATCCGCTAGCCATGGCCTATCGCAGCTTGGGCGAATTGGGCAAGGCAGAGATTCATCTTCAGCAGCGGGACAACGGTACGGTTCGTCAACCAGACCCATTGGTACGGTTGATGCGTGAGTCTCTTCGCAGTGCCAGTACCTATGAGCGCGAAGGGATTCAAGCGCTCGAAAGTGGCGATTGGGAGGCTGCAGCTACGGCATTCCGTAGAGGCATCGAACTTGACCCGGTGAGTCCGTCGTTGCGGCATCGTTTGGGAACAGCGCTGATGATGAAAGGAGATAGTGCCGAAGGTCTTGCGCAATTCGAAGGGGCCGTACGAATAGCGCCGGAATATGCTCAGGCCCATTACAGCCTAGGTTTACTTATGGAAGAGAGTGGCCGGTATGAAGAGGCCCGTTACCGGTTTTCTGCCGCGGTGCAATATGAACCTACTTACGTCGAGGCTCGTCTCAGATTGGCCCGTCTTCTGAGGCGGATTGGTCACCCGGGTGATGCGCTTTCGGAATACGCGCAAGTGATCGCTATCGACCCTCGTCTTCCAGAGGCACCATTCGGCCGTGCGATGGCGCTTACTGGCGTTGGCCGTTACCAAGACGCTCGAGACCAGTTAATTGAGGCGAGAACGTTGTACCCCGACCAGCCTATGTTTGCTAAAGCTCTGGCCCGCTTGCTGGCTGCTGCACCTGACGCTCAGGTCCGCGATGGGCAACAAGCGCTGACGCTCGTGGAAGAATTGCTTGAACGGCAGCGGGACTTTGATTTAGGGGAAGTCATGGCGATGGCGCTTGCTGAGGTTGGTCAGTATATGGAGGCCGTTTCTTGGCAGCGCGAAGTTATGTCAATGGCGCAGCAGGTCGGTCGCGACGACCTCGTTCAGCGGATGGCTGAAAATCTCAGGCTGTACGAACGTGAGCAGCCGTGCCGGACCCCTTGGCGAGACGACGAGATGCCGTAAGTGCCGTCGATGAACCCAATATTATTGTTAATGTTGTTTTGTAGTGCTTGGTATTTGTTCTGAACCAGTCTTGGTCTTCAGAAAAGGATGATCTCCCGCCCGGTAGCAGGCCAGGCAGTCACTGTGCTTTGTCGTTCCACAGCATTTGAACAGATTGTTGTTAGGCTTGGACTTACTTGCCGGCACTATTACCGTCAATGCTCTCACGTGGTTTTCATCACTTTTGGAGAAGCGAACCTCCCGAGGAAATTCACGGCCCCCTGATCGCGGCACGACA
>CAZUZW010000070.1:0-11795 GCA_964624855.1 uncultured Vicinamibacteraceae bacterium | reverse complement strand
ACCTGGAAACCGATCCTGTCTACCTTCGGCACATCGAAGATTGGACGACTTACCACACACGCTATGTCAGTCCCGGTCGGTTCGTGAAAGGACTTGTGGTCGACTGAGATTGAGAACAGCCGTTTTGTCGCGAAGACGATACTCGGATCAGGTTGGTGTCTTTCTTGATCTAAATGTTTTGGATAACGGCATTTTGATTCGGGATTTGCTTATGCGTACACGTCGTTTTATTTAGCAACTAAGAATATGATGCATGGTGCACGAGAGACAGACTCCAGTTTGACAGACACAAGCGGTGGCCAATAATCCACGCAACCGTAGTTCCCTTAAATTAATACGCTGTTTAACTTATTGGACCCGAGACTGGTACGGGTGTTGTGGTCGGCAGGACAAGTTCGCGCCGTACCGTAATCGGTCGATTGGATCGCAGTGTGATACCGGGTGCGGGTTCAGCTTGTGGCCCGGGCATGACATTCAGTCGATAGCGTTGAGCTAGTGTGGCAACGACGAGCGTCATCTCCATCATTGCAAAGGTGTTTCCGATGCACTGACGGGGTCCGCCTCCGAAGGGAAAGTAGGCGAATGGCTCGAGTCCCTTCGACTGTTCTGTACTAAAACGTTCTGGATTAAATTTTTCGGGGTTCTCCCACAGCCGTGGTAATCGATGGGTTACATACGGACTGGCGAAGATGATCGTCCGTGGTGGAATATTGTAGCCAGCAATACGGTCGGCACCAATGGCGCAACGAGAGGTAATCCAGGCGGGCGGATAGAGGCGCATCGATTCTTTGATGACCTTTGCTGTGTACGTGAGACGAGGTAGATCATCGAAATCCGGAGGTCGCCCACCCAGTACATGAGCATGTTCATTGCGTAGTTGCTGTGCTTCGACGGGATGTTTCGAGAGGAGGTCCCAGATCCAGCCAAGTGCCAGTGCCGTGGTTTCGTGGCCTGCGAGGAAGATAGTCATCACCTCGTCACGGAGTTGACGGTCACTCATGGTTTCACCCGTGTCTTCATCGCTGGCATCCATTAATATCGACAGTAGGTCAGTTGTTGTGTGTGTGTGTGTGCGGCGATGGCGGATCATCTCGTAAACGACGTCATCAAGTGCCTTCAGGGCGCGACGAAGCCGGATGTTGGCAGGCGTTGGGACCCATTGCGGGATGTCGACCAGTCGATCGACTGCGCTGTTGGCGGAGTGCAACGCCACGGTTAACGCCTGGCCGACACGATCAGCTTCTTGTGTCACGTCTGTGCTTAAGAGAGTTTGGCCGACGATTTGCAATGTCAGCCGCATCATTTCCGCAGTCAGATTCGTGACCACTTGGTCGTCGCGGTCCCAGCGGTCGGCCAGTTCGGTTGCGGCGGTGGTCATCGTTTTAGCGAACGTCGCAATACGGGCATGATGAAAAGCCGGTTGGGCGATGCGACGTTGACGGAACCAGCTGTCACCTTCGTTCGTTAGCAGTCCGTCAGCCAAAAATGCGCGAAGTACTTTGAAGCCTGGCGTCTGTTTACTGTAATTACGGTAGTTGTCTTGGAATACATGCCGGATGTGTTCCGGGTTAGCCAAGAGAACAACGTGGCGGGTCGCCATTCTGAAGTGCACGAGTTCGCCGTAGTTCCGTACGGAATTAACCAGCAGGCCAAGTCGGTCGCGTCGGATTTGCGGAAGGTTTCCGAGTGGTCCTCGCGCCGGGGGGCCTGGCGGAAAGTGATTGTTCATTGTCTAGTGAGACGAGAAACCAAACCGCATGGATTCATCATTCCCTAGAAGCCAACTAGAGGACGGAGCCAATGAGCCCTCTAAGACATTGGTCGGGGGTGGCTTCCGGCGGGAGTCGACGTTCGTATAAATCGATTAACGGTTGCCAAGTTCCGTCGGGTCACGTCCATCGCGAGGAGCGCCCGTACCTGAGGACCCTAGGAAAAATTTGCTGCCGTCCTCAAACGAGATGTCTCGTCCATTGGCTCGTGCAGAGCGGTCTTTGCTTTGATAGCCATCCACTATGATGACGGCGCCAGGGGCAATCGAATCTCGACGTAGGCCCCTACGTAGGAGCGTGTTCGGCGTTCCACCTTCGACCATCCATACCTCTTTGTCACCATCGTCATTGGTGATTTCCATGTGGATCCACGTGTGAGGGTTGACCCATTCGACGCGCACGACTACGCCGGTAAGGAGCACGGGGCGATTGGGATCAAATTCGGCTCCGAAAGCATGATGGGCAGTAGTCGAGATTGCCATGCTGGTTGTTAAGAAGATGCCAATGGCGAAGGTAGATAAGAGTAGCGACTTTGAGAAACATCGTTTCTGTATTTCCATTGGCCGACCTTTCATGTATCCCAATCGAGTGTCTTAACCCCGCACAGTTAGGTTGCTACTGGTTAACAAGAACTATAAAGAACTATAGCCCTTTCTGGTGACAGCATCACTATCGTTCCAGTGGGTCACGTCGAAACTCACCATATAACAGTTCTTCCACGAACTCGACGCATTTGAAGTCCATTAGTTGTGCGTCATTTTCAATTCGACGATAAAGCGGCATTCGGATTGTCCAGGGGCGTGTAAATACTACCGGGTCTTCGATCGTGGCTTCATACTGGATATGGTCCGCATCGAGTAAGGTGTAGCGTTCTACGACGTGCAGTTGGTTGCTATGGTGTGACCCAGAACGATCAAACCATGTTTGATCATTTAGTCCGGTCACATCGACGACAAGTGTGTCTCCTTCCCAATGGGCGGACGACTGTCCCATCCAGGAATCGGTTTGAGCTGGCTCAAGTGCCTCTAAAGAGATGTCGCGGGTCGCGCCGGCATATTCATAGGCAATAAAGATCGCGTTGGAGTTATGAAAAATTTGAAAAGGAAATGGCATGTAGGTCGCGCGAGGCACGCCAGGCAGATAGCACTTGATCTCCGGATCGCGTTCCAGCCAGTCTGCTCGGTTCTCCTGTTTGAGGGTTAACGCCTCAGGTGTATAGGGAATTGTGCCTCCGTCTACAACCCCCATACCTGCTGGTACTGCACCAACCGCGCCTAATGCGAGTAGTGCGACGCTGGGAAGTGGGCCGTGCGGGCCATCACGTAGTTCCATGGCTGGTCGGGCCAGATGGCGCTCGATGTCATAGTTCGCTGAGTTGAGGGCTTGCCAAATACCGTTGAGGTTTGGCCGGCCGTCTTCCAGTCGCGGAATGTCACTCTCGCTGGTTTGCACGTAAACTGCTTGGACCAGTAGAAAAACCATACCGATCGACGTGACTAAGAGGCCCCAAAAGCGTTTCATCTGTGATATCTCCCAAAAGATTCTTCTCTATTTGCTGTCGCGGGGTCCAGCCGAAATCTTGTTGAAATTCGTATGAAGATTAAGCAATGTCGACGTTTGACCCATGTATTGGATAAACTTTGCAGGATTAAACCGCAGAAAACGTTTGAAGCATGGCACAAATCTTTCAACCTTCAACAGACCGATGGCTTCGGTTTTTCTTTCTTGCCTTTGTTCTGATCGCCGTCGGTACGATTGCGGTGGCTGTGCCCGGCATGCAGTCGGCGATGACTGGCGTCGGATATCAACCTACACAGCCGGTTCCGTTTAGTCACAAACTGCATGCCGGCGATCTGGCGATGGATTGTACCTACTGCCACAACACGGTCGACCGGGCGGATTACGCCGCGATTCCAACGACGGAAACCTGTTTGAATTGTCATGCACGGGTCGTACCCAACAGTCCACTGCTGGCGGACGTATTTGAGAGTTATGGCAGTCGGGTGCCGATTGAGTGGATTCGAGTGCACCGGTTGCCGGATTACACCTATTTCAGTCATCAGGCTCACGTGACGGTTGGGGTGAGCTGTGTTAGTTGTCACGGCCGAGTTGATCAAATGGAAGAAGTGCGACAAGTTGAACCACTAAATATGGCGTGGTGTCTTGACTGCCACCGCCATCCAGAAGCCGATCTTCGCCCTTCCGAGTTTGTTACGGATTTGGCATGGCAGCCTGATACCGATCCAGTCGAACTGGGTCGTCAGCTTCGTGCTATGAATGATATTAATCCTCCGGAGAATTGTTCCTCGTGTCACCGATAATAACTGGTCAAAAAACGGAATCAGGTCGCCAGTACTGGCGAAGTTTGGAGCAGCTACACCAGTCGCCAAGCTTTGATCGCTGGGTTGAGCGGGAGTTTCCTCTGAATGCGACCCAACTCGATGAACCTTCACGGCGTACGCTCCTCAAGTTAATGGCGGCGTCATTTGGGTTGGCTGGTGCGGTGGCGTGTCGACGGCCGGTCGAGAACATTTTGCCTTTTAGCCGTGGCGTTGAAGATTTGATTCCAGGGAAGTCGGTCTACTATGCGTCCGGTTTCTCGCTTGATGGCGTGACCGACGGTGTTCTTATTGAGACTCATGACGGTCGACCTACCAAGGTTGAGGGGAATCGTGAACATCCCACGGGGACGGGTGCCGCAACGGTGTTCGAGCAGGCTTCTGTGCTGCAAGTTTATGACCCGGATCGGGCGAAGAGTGTTTTGAGAAACCGTGCACCATCGACATGGGAAGAGTTTGAAACCTTTGTTACTGCGCATCTAGAGCAAGCAGGCGATGGTTCCGGTATCCGCTTCTTGAGTGAACCCATCTCGTCTCCGTCTCTGAATCTCGTTCGGAGCCATGTTTTGGATCGGTTTCCTGGTGCGCGGTGGACCGAATATGCGCCGCTTGTTGATGACCAGGCATCAGTCGCCGCCCGCCTGGTCTTTGACCGCGAAGTGCGACCAGTCTATGACTTGTCTGCAGCCGACCGGGTGCTGTCGCTTGATGCAGATTTTCTTGGTCTTGACTGGTTGGGAAAGACTGCGACTCGCGACTTTGGCAGGCGACGACGCCCAGCAACTGGGACCGACACGATAAATCGACTGTACGTTGCTGAGAGTCGTTTTTCTGTTACGGGCGCCATGGCAGACCATCGGTTACGCGTGACCCCAGCGGAAATCGAGGGAATTGCCGTGGCCCTTGCGGGTGAGTTCGGGTTATTTACTCCAGAGGCGCGCAGTGTTGTTCTTGAGGATCCATATCGGCGACGGTGGTTAAGTGCGACCGCTCGCGACCTTGCTTCCCACAGGGGGCGAAGTCTGATTCTGGCGGGACCTCGACAACCTGCGGAGGTCCAGGCACTAGCGTACTGGCTTAACGAATTTCTTGGAAATGTTGGGAAGACAGTGAGTTTCACTGAAGTTTCTCCGCTAGTTGATTCTCCTCAGGATTTGTCGCTGACGGACTTGGCATCAGAAATGGCTAGTGGCGGTGTCACAACGCTTGTGATGGTTAACGGAAACCCCGCCTTCGACACTCCGGCCGACCTTGGGTTTTCGGATCTACTGGCAGACATTCCAACAACAATCCGATTCGGCATCGAAGAGGATGAAACCGCGGCGCTTTCGGAGTGGGTACTTCCGGCGTCGCATTATCTTGAAGCTTGGGGAGACGGTCGTGCGAAGAATGGTACGGTGACCCTCCAGCAGCCCATGATTCAACCTCTATACAACACTCGAAGTACAGCGGAATTCCTGGCGTTGGTGGGCAACTATCCGGAGTCTGGTGGGCACGACATCGTCAGAAATTATTGGCTGGAAGAATGGGGGGACTCAGGTGATGAGCGGCGGTGGAGACGGGCTCTACATGATGGGGCGATCTCTGAGACAGCCTATCCTGAATTTGACGCCACCATCAATGTTACAGCTATACGTGAGGCCTTGGAACAGCGGGAGAGTAGCGGTGCGGTTGAGGGAATCGATGTGAGCTTCTATCCCGATGCGAGTATGTATGACGGTCGTTTTGCGAACAACGGGTGGCTTCAGGAAACACCTGATCCGATGAGTAAGCTGACTTGGGACAATGCGGCGCTGTTGAGTCCGGTGACGGCCAAAACATTAGCAGTTGAAAACAACGATGTTATTCAAATTGAAGTTGGTGGTCGGTCGATAGAAATTCCGGTTCTGATTCAACCTGGGCATGCGGACAAGGCCATTTCGCTGTTTCTGGGTTACGGCCGCACATCTGTGGGGTCAGTCGGCCGGCATGTCGGTCAAGACGTGTACCCACTGCGGACGACTGAAGCCTTTTGGCACAGTTCTGGAGCTGCCGTTCGTAAAACGACGAAGCGTCATCCCTTGGCGTGCACTCAAGATCATCACAGCATGGAAGGGAGGCCCATAGCTCGAGAACTTGCAGTCGGCGAATCTCTAAGTGCCTCTCACGAATCGGAGGTCCACCACGCACCGCTGTATCAGCGAACAAATTCCGACGACGGCTACCAATGGGGTATGTCAATCGACCTGAGCTCCTGTATTGGGTGCAATGCCTGCATGGTTGCCTGTCAGGCCGAGAACAATATTCCGATAGTAGGGAAGGCTGAAGTGGCCAACGGTCGTGAGATGCATTGGATCCGTTTGGACCGGTATTACGTAGGTGATGAGAACGAGCCACAAGCTGTGACTCAGCCGGTTGCTTGTCAACATTGCGAGAACGCGCCGTGTGAAACGGTATGTCCGGTCGCGGCGACGGTGCACAGTGATGAAGGATTGAACGACATGGTCTACAACCGCTGTGTGGGCACACGCTACTGTGCGAACAATTGTCCGTATAAGGTTCGGCGGTTCAACTATCTTGACTATCACGGTGACTTGGCCGAGACGGAAAAAATGGCTTTCAACCCGAATGTGACCGTCCGTATGCGTGGGGTGATGGAGAAGTGCACCTATTGTGTCCAGCGGATTCAAGAGGCCAAAATTACGGCGAGATCAGAGAGCCGAGACGTTCAAGATGGGGAGATTCAAAGTGCCTGTCAACAGACGTGTCCAACGGAAGCGATTGTGTTTGGGAATATTGCCGACCCGAACAGCGAAGTTGCCCGCCTCCGTTCCGAGCCTCGCAACTACTCGGTATTAGAGGAACTAAATACGAAGCCTCGCACGACCTACTTGGCCAAGGTGCGTAATCCGAATCCGGAGTTGTCTGTCGATGGCTGACCTGGTACTGCCAACAGACGGTTCTCGGGCGATCGCTTCCAACCGGTCACCCGATTACGCGATGGTGACCGAGTCGGTCAGCCGTGTGACCGAAGCGCGGCCCACGCGCGCGTGGTATGTCGCGCTCGCGGTGTCTGTGAGTCTGGCGATGGTGTTATTCGCAACACTGGCTCACGCGACGATCACGGGTATCGGTGTGTGGGGTAACAACGCGCCTGTGTTTTGGGGTTGGCCGATTACGAACTTTGTGTTTTGGATCGGGATTGGACACGCTGGAACGTTAATCTCCGCGGTTTTATTTCTGTTACGCCAGCAATGGCGTACATCGATTAATCGTTTTGCCGAAGCGATGACGATTTTTGCGGTGGTTTGTGCGGGTATTTTTCCAGTCTTTCATATGGGCCGTGTCTGGCGAGCATATTGGCTGCTTCCGATTCCGAGCATGACATCGATGTGGCCAAATTTTCGGAGCCCCTTACTGTGGGATGTCTTCGCGATCAGTACCTATGCGCTTGTCTCCGCACTTTTTTGGTATGTGGGCCTACTTCCGGACCTCGCAACATGGCGCGACCGCGCGACGACGCCGTTTCGGCGGCGTCTGTTTGGCCTGTTGAGTCTGGGATGGCGTGGGTCTCATCGTCAGTGGAGTCACTACGAAAAAGCCTATTTGCTGTTAGCCGGACTTGCGACACCCCTTGTTGTTTCGGTGCATAGCATTGTGAGCTTTGATTTTGCCGTATCGATCGTCCCTGGTTGGCATTCAACTATCTTTCCTCCGTATTTTGTTGCGGGTGCGATTTTCTCGGGTTTCGCGATGGTGGTAACCCTGCTTATCGTTGTTCGTCGGGTGTTTGAACTGGAGCACATTGTCACACGTGATGTGCTTGAGAAGATGAATTGCGTGATCCTGACAACAGCCGTCATCGTCGGATATGCGTATGGAGTTGAACTCTTTATCGCTTGGTACAGTGGAAATCCGTACGAGCGGTTCGCGTTTGTCAATCGCGCGCTGGGACCCTACGGATGGGCTTATTGGACGATGGTGTCATGCAACGTGTTCGTGCCGCAGTTGTTCTGGTGGCGACGTTTGAGACGCAGCATCCCGGTAATGCTCAGTGTTGCTATTCTGGTTAACGTTGGGATGTGGTTTGAGCGCTTTGTCATTATCGTTACTGCGCTTCACCGCGATTATTTGCCGTCGAGTTGGGGCTATTTTTACCCAACAGTGTTTGACTTCTTAACGTTTATCGGGAGTGTTGGTCTGTTCTTCACGCTCATTTTGTTGTTTGTCCGCTTTCTGCCGATTGTGGCGATGTCAGAGGTTAAAGGTGGGATGAAACACGAGGTTGAAGCATGAGTCCGGTGCTACCTTATTACGGAGCGATGGCGGAATTTCGGTCAGTGGCTGACCTTCTGGCTGCTGTGCGAACGCTCCGAACCAAGGGCTATCAACAAATCGACGCATTGTCGCCGTTTCCGATTCACGGACTTGAGAGGGCCATAGGCCGCCGAAATCAATCATCGTTATTGGGGTGGATTGCGCTAGTCGCTGGACTTACCGGGGCTGCTGGTGCCATGTGGTTCCAATGGTGGGTGGGTGTCGTTAATTATCCGCTGGTCATCGGCGGGCAGCCGTTATTTGCATGGGAGTTCGCATTGCCAGTCACCTTTGAGGTGACGGTGCTTGTGACAGCGTTTGTGGTTGTCGGGGCTATGTTGGTTTTTAATGGTCTTCCCCGTTTCTCTCATCCCACTTTCAATTACAGTCGGAGTTCCCAGGCCACCGACGCGTCTTTCGTAGTCATTGTCGAAGCTGAAGATAAGTGTTTTGACGAAGAATCGACTCCTGCATTACTGAGGTCACTAGGAGGGGCACACGTTGAGCTCGTTCATGAGTAATGCACCCCGGTGTATAAGCGCGCATCGGCTTTGCTGTGCGTTGCTTTGGCTGATGGGGGCAGGGTGTTCGGGCCAGATGCCAGGACAACCACCCATTGACCTGTTTTCTGATATGGATCGACAACCTTCATATAAACCACAGACAGCTAGTTCATTTTTTGAAAATGGACAGGCTAGTCGAGTCCCGGTTGCGGGTACAGTCGCGCGTGGCCAGCTCAAGGAGGACGACGCTTTTTACCGCGGTACGGAAAATAATAATTTTATAGCCGTGAATCCATTGCCGACCACTGAGGCGCTTCTGGACGACGGACGACGTCGGTACGATGCGTACTGTGTGCCGTGCCACGCTTCAGACGGGTCTGGTCGTGGACCTGTGGCTCTTCGGGCCGAATGGATTGCCACGGCGCTCGATGACGAGCGGGTTAGAGCAATGTCTGACGGGGAGTTGTTTGACGTTATTTCGCGAGGCAGACGGTCGATGCGTGGCTATCGGAACCTCGTGATTGAACGGGATCGCTGGGCAATTGTGGCCTACGTGCGAGTGCTTCAAGGAAACGATGCCGTCGCCAACGAGGCTGGCCAATAATGACGCAGAGCCCAGGCGAGTCAGTCATGATTAACGGCCCGACATGGCGCCAAGGATGGATAGGGTTGCTCGTGATTGGAGGGGTCGCGATCGTGTGCTGCCTTGTTGCCGTCTTTACCGAACCTAGGCGCCTGTTTTTTTCGTATCTGACCGCATTGCTGTTCTTTGTGACGATCGGTTGGGGTGCGATGTTCTTTGTCTGTATGCACCACTTGACGGGTGCTCTCTGGACCGTCAGCCTGAGGCGTCTGATGGAGGGGATCATGATGACGCTTCTCCCGGCCGCTCTCGCTTTTGTGCCGCTTCTCTTTGGATTATCCGAGCTTTATGAGTGGACGCATTCTGAGGTGGTCGAAGCGGATGCACTCCTTAGTGAAAAGCGTGGCTACTTGAATCAGCCATTTTTCTTATTTCGCACACTGGTTTACTTCAGCGTATGGGGGACTGGGTCGTTGTTGCTTTACCGCCGGTCGGTCGAGCAAGACCGCGCTTCTGACAGTGACAGGCACGTAGATGTGGGACGGTGGAGTGGTCCGATTCTGATTGCGACCTTTGTGACGGTGACCTTCGCTTCCTTCGACTGGGTGATGTCTTTGGAGCCGCATTGGTATTCGGCGGTGTTCGGGGTGTATGTCTATTCCGGTTCGGTGGTTGGATTTGTCGCTGTTTTGATCTTGGTCGTTCAGGCGTGCCATGCGAGTGGGAAATTGCGAGAGTTTGTTCACGTTGAACATCAGCATGATCTCGGCCGGTGGTTATTTGCACTCACTGTCTTCTGGGCTTACATTGCCTTCTCTCAATATCTTTTGATTTGGTACGCAAATATTCCCGAAGAGACCGTCTGGTTCCAGAAGCGCCTTGAAGACGGCTGGCGGGTCGTGGCTCAGGTGTTGGTTGCTGGCCATTTCGCGGTGCCGTTTTTCGTGCTGATGTCCCGGAGGGCCAAGCGTAATCAGCGTGTATTGATGCTCACCGCCGGTTGGGTTCTGTTGATGCATTATCTCGATCTTTATTGGATTATTATGCCGGCACTGACATCGTCAGCAGTGTTTCATTGGAGTGATGGCGCTGCGCTATTGGCCATTGGAGGCATCGTTGGTTCTGGTGTCTGGTGGTTGTTCCGAGATCGACCGTTGGTGGCGGTCGGTGACGGTCGGCTGGTTGAGTCAGTCGGTTTGCGCCGGACCGAGTAGCGGATGAATTGGGCTGGTGCTCCGGTTTTGCGATTCCCTGCGTGACGCCTTAGTATCTTTATAGACGGTGCTCAAGCAGCAATATCGTTCATTTCGAAGGCGAGAAATGGGATAATCTTCAACTTGGGAAATCGGGACTCAGGGTCCTATGACGGGGAATTATACTAAGAGAGGGTCTATGCGTGTTTCTAAGATTGCGATTGTGATGGTTGTGTGTGCTTTGGCTGCAACGGTGGTGACTGCCCAAGATCGGAGCCTCAGTCCACGAGGGCAGGCTTCAGCCCAGGTTGGCGGCTCTTTCGATTCGGAAGGTCGTTATTCGGGCGGAGAGTGGATCGATGTGGAATACGGTCGACCGTTATTGCGTGGCCGCGACAACATGTTTGGGTCAGGTGATGCCTATGGTGAGGGGTTTCTTCGGGGTGCACCAATTTGGCGAGTGGGCGCGGACCAATCCACACGATTCAAGACCGAAGCCGACCTGATGTTTGGTAATCAGCGTCTTGCTGCCGGTGAATACAGTGTGTTTGCCGAATTGGCAGCGAACGAATGGACCTTGGTCTTTTCTACCTGGGGGGTAAAACAGGCATTCAGAGAAGACAATCCTAATGCTTTGTGGGGTTCATACGACTACACGCCGGACCGGGATGTCCTTCGGACTACGATGCGTGTTACTACACATCCTGTGTCGGCTGAACAGCTGATTATTGCGTTTACCGATATGACGCTTGAAGGTGGAAACCTAACGGTTTGGTGGGACGATCAGATTGCGACGACGGCTTTTTCAAGGGCACAATAGTAATCGCTTCTCCATTTATCGTGTGTGTTGGAAGGATCGAAACCGTTAGAGATTTGTAGGTAGTGAGGGATGGCCGATCTTCAGTGAAGGTCGGCCGTCTCTTCATTTTCAACAAAGGCGCGAGCGTCCTCCACCTCTACCGCCGCCACCTCCCTGACGGCCGCGAACAGCGATCGTGACTTCGCGCGCCCAGGGTGAATCGGTCAGTATCTCTTCGACTTCTTGTTCTGACCATGCGGTGAAACTCTTTTCGTCGCAAAAGTTGGCGGCTGCCAACACAGACGATGCCACG
>CAZUZW010000069.1:2387-12010 GCA_964624855.1 uncultured Vicinamibacteraceae bacterium | reverse complement strand
TCGAACCCACACTAGGGGTGAACCTAACTGGATTTTGAATCCAGCGCGTCTGCCAGTTTCGCCACTCCGGCTTTCCCTTAATTAGTGGGAGATGATAGCTCGTCAAGTCGTTCTATTTTATGATCTTGGTAGGTTTGTTGTTCTGGTCTGAAGTCAAGGTCTCACGGTTCCGTCATGCTTCCAAAGATATAATGTGCGTGTCGTCCCACTCGTGTCTTCGAAGCGTTCAGTGTGATCTGCTTCCCAGTTCCCCATGCTAAACGCGTGTGACACGATTCGAGCACCGGGTTCAAGTTGGCTCGTCAAAATCGGCCTCATTTTTACGTTTGATGAAGACAAAAGATAGAGAGTGACCACCGTTGCGTCAGATACGTTGACCGTAAGTGCGTCCTGTTGAATGAACTCAACCAAATGTGAGACACCAGCCCGTTCGGCGTTCGCTCTAGATTCTGCGATCCGCTGAGGGTCTATATCTATGCCGACCCCCCTAGACCCGTATCGCTCCGCGGCGGTGATGACTATTCGCCCGTCTCCGCATCCTATGTCGTAGACTACGTCGTTTTCAGATACCTCCGCGAGTTCCAGCATCCGATCAACGACTTCTTGAGGGGTGGGAACAAAGGGAGCCAAGCTGGTTGCGTCTTGAATTGCTAGGTTATTCGGGCCAGTTAGAATTAATAACGTTGCAAAGAGCACTGGGAAAACCAGGCGCCTTAGTTTCTTGTGTTCCTCGGGTGTCATCAGTTCCTCCGTTGGGATAGTCAGCAGAAGGTTTGCTACTGTACATCAGGAAGACTAAGTCGTGTAAGACAGTTACTGGAACCAAGCCGCTGAAATCCATGTTATTGGATCGAATGGCTGGTTGGTATAAATCGGTCATTTACCACAAAAAATACTTTGGGCTGGAGTTATTGCCTTCTTCACCAATTACATCGGGTCAAAAAATAAAATACCTTAACTGTACGGTAGTCCTAGTAGCATGCCAAATAAGGACCCAAAATTTGCCTGAAGTGACTGAATGGGTTACACTTATCGTTCTTCTTACGGATATATTTTTTAGTTAAAAGGCCTTCCAGCCTAGGGGGAATTTTGGAATTTGAGGTCGGCGACAAGGTCATATACCCGAACCACGGATTGGGTATTGTGGAAAAAATTGAAGAGAAGACCATCCTCGGTACGACCTGCGGTTTTTATTCTCTTCGAATGAAATCTAGTGACACCATGGTACTTGTCCCGTTGGACAATGCCGAAGGTGTAGGTCTTCGTCCAGCCATTTCCGATACTGAAGTAAGGAAACTTTATCTTCAACTTGGTAACGGAAAGATTGACAATCATCAAAACTGGAAAGGCCGATTTAAGGACAATTCAGACAAAATGCGGACGGGATCGATTCGAGATGTTATTGATGTCTTGAAGAGTCTTAGCTTTTTGAGTAAGTCGAAGAATCTGTCATTTCGAGAAAAGCGAATGCTTGATAGAGCAAAGTTTTTGGTGGTTTCAGAAATTTCAGCGGTCACCGACGATAGCACTGAGTCTGTTGAGGATAAGGTGACTAAAGCACTCGAACGTTGCCTTGTGAACAGGGCGCGCCAAGCGACAAAAGCCAAAGCCACTAAGGTGGCTAAGAAGGTCGCCAAGGTTAAGAAACCGGCGGCTCGTCGTGCCGCGCGCGCCTCTTAAGATCCAGCTAGTCTGGCTGGAGCTGTGCATCGTATCCACAGCCCCGACCCCGGAAAGCCGGCTCGGGCTTTTCTTTCATCCGTTTCAGAGAACCTTGCCTTTTTGATTTGTGGCTAACCAAATCCGAACGGTGATCGCTGGTGTTCGTTCGTTGGTTGCATATGCCAGCGTGACCATCTACGTTCTTTTGGTTGCTCCACCGGGGATTGTGTTGGCCATAATTTTTAAATGGCCAGAGTTACTTTACTGTCTAGGTAGGGGTGGTGTTCGATTAGGTCTCGCTACAGTCGGTATTACATATCGGTCAACAGGTCTTGAACATGTCCAGCAGGATCAAGCTGCTGTCTATTGTGTAAACCATGCAAGTAATATCGAACCTCCGATTTTGTTTATGGTGCTCAAGGCGCTGCATCCAAAGCTAGTTGTTCTCTACAAGGCTGAATTGAGAAAAGTCTTTCCAGTTCTAAAACGGGCCTTTGACGTGGTGGGTTTTGTTCCAATCGAGCGTGGCCATCGAGAACGAAGTATGCGAGCGATCGATCGCGCCGCCGCTTCGCTTCGAAGCGGGAAGTCGTTTCTTATGTTTCCGGAAGGTACTCGAAGCCGGACGGGGAAGCTTTTGCCATTTAAAAAGGGCGGCTTCATTATGGCTATCAAAGGTGGGGCTACTGTTGTGCCAGTAGCGATTCAAGGAACGTCGAAAGCAATGAAGAAGGGGAGCCTTATCATTCGACCTGTTGTTGTGAGCGTCCGTATTGGACATCCTATCGAAGTTGAAGGAAAGACTTTGGACGACCGTGACAAACTGATCGCCACAACTCGTGCATGTGTCACACGTTTACTGGAAGCAGGCCCGATCGAGGGAGCAGTCTAGGGCTTATCTTGTTCGAGGGTAGAAGATTAGCCGCCTTCCCGTCCTACAACAAAAGAAAGGGACCACGGATCGAGAGCCGCGCCGTCGCTTGCCGTAACACCGGCAAGAAGGCTGACGTTGACGGTTCGAAATAAAAGAAGGGGATCGATGAACCGAATTTCAAGAACTCTATTGAGTCCTCGATATTCAATTTCGAAAAGTAGTGGAGACGAATTTTCCTGCAGGTTCCCTGAAACACCTTGACGATAGCTTACTTGTACACGTTCTTGAAATGACACCGGGTCCATGTCACGTGAAAACTGTATCCGAACTGTCGCGTCAGTGGTGATGTCGGCATCACCTTCGAGAGGAGCACTGAAGATTATTTCTGGGGGTGGGCCTTGCCGGCGACGTACTCGTGTAGCGGCGGGTTGTTGCTCCACTGGTTCTGCACTTCGGATAGATCCAGCATGCAGAATAACCATTCCTTCGTGCACTCTCACGTCACCGGTTACTTCTAGCCATTTTCCGGTGTCGATACGAGCTTGAACATCAAGCTCAAACCCGTCACCTTTAGGTTCCATACCAACTACCCAGATGGAGGCTTCGGCAGAGGTTAGAACAAAATCGTTCTGGCTGAGACCGGGTGAATCTGGAAGATCGCCATAGAGATTACGACCCCGAAAACGTCCGGTTACTGTTACTCCACTCTCTAAGTAACCTTCGGGATCTAGTGCAACCGTCCGAAGTGAAACAAGCTCTGGCTGGCCAGGTGGGCGGGCCGACTCAGCCACAAGAAGTTTGAGTTCGCCAACGCCGGGCCATACTTTCTGGAGTAACGATTCAGCTAGTCGTTCAAATGGTTGGTCAATGGTTCTTGGATCATTCGGTTCCAAGCGCCCAACATCGTAGAACGTGCCTATGACTTCGAGTCGGTCTTGGGTTCCAGAAGGTGGAGGTGGGACATTCAGTACCAGCACACGTTGTAGATCATCGGTCAGATAGGTCAGCACGCCTTCTCCAACCGCGTCCGCGTGTACTATAACTTCTTCACCGTGGAAAAATGAGGAGTGTTCTTCTAGCGTATCGAGTGTCACAGCACGACGGCCAGCTCTTTGAGCGAGTGACGGTTCGCTCAGGCTGAGGCCGATGACCACGATGATAGTGAGTAGCCAACAAAAACGCACTTCTGGCATCTTAGCATGAGGTTCGCGGCTAGAATGTGTCATGGTCGATCAGATATCAGAGTTGACGATCAGCCGTCTCTCCCTGTATCTCAGGTTATTGAATGAGTTAGAGAGCAAAGGCGTCAAAACGGTGTCTTCGAAAGAGTTGGCTCAGGCGTTTGATCTAAATGCAGCACTGATTCGAAAGGATCTAGCGCATTTTGGCGATCTTGGTGTACGAGGGTTGGGCTATATAGTTAAAGACCTCCAGAGTGAACTCCGTTCGATTTTGGGGTTGGATCGAAGCCTGAAAGTGGCAATTATAGGAGCTGGAAACTTGGGACTGGCGCTTGCTGACTATCCTGGTTTTCGAAAAGAAGGATTCGAAATTGTGGCGCTGTTCGATAATTTTCCTTCCAAGGTTGGAAGAGAATCACGCCGAGGCGTCTCAATCTACGATATTCGAGAGCTCAAGAAGATTGCGCATCGCGATGATATAGGAATTGCTGCAGTTGCGGTTCCTGAAAAGTCTGCTCAAAATGTAGTTAATACAGTTGTTCAAGCCGGGATACGGGCTGTTTTGAATTTTTCTCCGGGTGCGCTACGGGTGCCGGCACACGTCAAGCTAAAGAGTGTTGATTTAACAGTATCTCTTGAGGGACTTTCGTTCTACCTGGCTCGAGAGGCTAAGGGAATTGGAGACGTTTAGTCCTGATTTAGGAGTCTATGACTAAGCATGAGTTAAAACCTGAGTTGTCACACTTGGACGATGAGGGGCACATTCGGATGGTTAACGTAAGTGACAAAGATACTACTCTTCGTGAAGCCGTCGCACGGGGCAGAATTCGAATTTCAGACGAAGCACTAGAGTTAATCCGAGCGGGAACAATTTCGAAAGGGAATCCACTTGAGGTCGCTCGCGTCGCCGGTATTTTAGCAGCCAAGCGAACGGCGGAATTGATTCCACTCTGCCACCAGATACCGTTGACTCATATCGAGATCGATATGCAGCTAATGGATGATGGGTATGAGATTCAAGCTTCTGTCAAAACATCTGCTCAGACTGGTGTGGAGATGGAAGCTTTAACCGCAGTGTCGATCACGGCTTTGACCATTTATGACATGGTGAAGGCCGTCGACCGCACTATGGTCATCGGAGAGATTCGCCTTGTTAGAAAGAGTGGAGGCAAGTCAGGAGTCTTCGAACAGGACTAAACCTTTTTTATACAGACGTATCTAGCCGGAAAGAGGCGCGTGATGGCGGCTATCGAAATTCGAACATTAGCAAATTTACCATTCTATTTTTCAGGACGTTACCCAAAGCCTGCCTTAGTGGGGCACTGCACGCAAGACGGTGTTTCGTCTTTCTCGAGTAGAGAATTCTTCGAAAAAATTCGCGATTTTAGCTTGGGGCTAACTGGAGTTAATGTTGACCCTGGTGATCGTGTAGCCCTGCTTTGCGAGACTCGTCCGGAATGGGTGGTGGCAGATCTAGCGGCCCTTGCTGCCGGCTGTATCACAGTTCCAATCTATCCTACTCTTCCCGCTGATCGTATTCGCTACATACTTGCCGACGCAGGTGTAAACACCGTGATTGTTTCCAACCAGGAGCAAGCGCAAAAAGTACATTCCATTCTTTCCCAATTGTCCGAACTTCGAAGGATGATAGTTATTGATGCGGAGAATATGGAAACAGGGTCTAATTCTGTGCCAGTCGATCAGTTCAGTTTTTCTGAAATTGAAGAGATAGGCCATCGTCGTTTGATGCAGGAAGATGGATTAGCGCGGGACTTCAAGGAGACGGCAGCCTCGGTGCCTGATGATCAACTGGCTACAATCATCTATACATCAGGTACGACTGGTGATCCAAAGGGTGTCATGCTGACCCATGGTGCGATCGTCGCGAATATTGTGGATGGAGACACGATGATCACCCTGACCGACGCTGATGAAGCGCTGTCGTTTCTTCCCTTGTGCCACGCACTAGAGCGGCAGGTTGTCTATTTGTATCTCTATAAGGGTGTCAGCATAACGTTCGCTGAGTCGATGGATACGGTTGCTCGAGATTTACTCAGAGTAAGACCTACTTTAATGACAGGTGTGCCAAGATTTTTTGAGAAATTGCACGCTCGCGTGTTGGAAGGTGTGTCTAAGGCATCAACGACTAAGCGGCGATTGTTTAAGTGGGCGCTTGGTGTCGGTTTAGGTCGAACTCGCGCCGAATTTCAGAGCCGACAGCCGACACTGGTACTCCGTTTGCAGAATATTGTTGCCGACCGTTTGGTGTTTTCCAAGATTCGTGAAAGAACAGGTGGACGACTTCGGTTCGTTGTTTCTGGCGGTGCTCCGCTGTCGGTAGCCGTGGGGGAATTTTTTTTCGCGATCGGAGTCCCGGTTCTTGAGGGATATGGTCTTACGGAGACTGCGCCTGTTCTGACTGTTAATAGTGAACATCAGCCTCGACTGGGTACTGTCGGCAAGGCATTGCCTAGAGTTGAATTACAAATTGCTGCCGACGGCGAGATTTTAGCCCGTGGCCCGAATTTGATGTTGGGGTACTACAAGAAGGCTGAAGCTACGGCTGAGGTAATGCGTGATGGTTGGTTTCATACGGGTGATATCGGTCAGTTGGATGAAGATGGATATCTTCGTATCACAGACCGGAAGAAAGAGTTGTTGGTTACATCCAGTGGAAAGAATATTGCTCCCCAGCCGATTGAGCAGAGGCTAAAACAAAGCCCGCTTGTTTCGGAAGCCGTGTTGTTGGGAGACCGGCGGCCGTTTGTGTCCGCGTTGATAGTTCCAGACCTGGTGGAAGTGGAAGCCCGTCTATCAGCAGAACATGATTCAGGAGTGGCAGTATCGCTGGAAAGTCAACACGTTCGCCCGTTGTTTGAAATGGTTGTTCAGCGAGTTAACGCTGAGCTTCCGAGTTACGAGCAGATCAAGAAATTTGTCTTGCTGGACGCCGAATTTAGTATTGCATCTGGTGAACTAACGCCCACGCTGAAGATCCGGCGCCGGGTGGTTCTAGAACGGTATGCCGAGACAATCGACTCGCTTTACAGCTCTTCTATTCGCTAAGTATATGGGGCCGTTGGTCGCCAAAGTTGAGATCAGAATAGCGTTGCATCAGAGAGCGGCCACCATCTCAACTGAACTCGGCCAATAATGTATTTTTGCGGAACTTGACCCCAGTGGCGGCTATCTGAACTGTTGTTTCGATGGTCGCCCATCACAAAATAGTACGATTCTTGGACAACTTCAGGACCATGATTCTCATAACTTCTGAACTCTGGTGGGACAAAGAGGTCAGGTTGTAGCTCCTCGTTGACATAGACCTGACCTTCCTCGATTCTGACCGTATCACCTTCTTCAGCGACTATCCTTTTAACAAACGATTTATCTGGGTCGCGAGGATAAAACAGCATGACTATGTCACCAGGTTTTGGTTCGCCGAAGAAACGATAAGCCGCTTTATTGACAATCAATCGATCCTGGTCCTGAAGGGTTGGTTCCATACTTTTTCCTTCGACTCGAGCTACTTGGAACCCAAAGGTGACGATCAGCGTCGCGTACACTGCAGCCGATGCAAAGGTTTTTATCCAAGCCAGTAATTCTTCGCCGGCTCGCGCCCGTAAGGCTGCTCGTCGAACGGCACGTTCCTCTTCAAGGGGCGATGAAACGACCTCGCCGCCAAGAGGCGTTATATCGCCTACTACAGGTTCAGATATTCCCTCAGGCGTTTCGTTTGAGCTCGACTCACTGGAATTTTCGTCTCCTCGTCGTCTTTCATCTTCAGGATGTAATTCCGACTGAACCACGGCACAATCTCCTTAACCTTATTAATATTCACTACATGTGATCGGTGCACACGCCAAAAACTGTTTTGATCTAAATTTGAATGAAGCTCATCCAAGGTTCGAAAGTTTGACGTTCCCGTTAAAGCGCCAGCAACCACGGTAATTACGTCATCAGCAAGTGACGCATAAATAATATCTTCAGATGGTATCAACTGAAAGCCTTCACCAATCTTGATCGCAATTTGTTCACGTTTCTTTCGGCGCTGACTGACTTGTTGCAGCATTCGCTCCAGGCGCTGGTCATCCAAGGTGTCAATATCAGGATCGTCATTTGTTACGGCCATTCTAGCTTTAACTCGGTCAATACTCTGTTCAAGGCGGCTGGCTTCGACTGGTTTCAACAGATAATCGACGGCGTTTACCTCAAATGCCTCTATTGCGTATTGGTCATAGGCTGTCACAAAAACGATGTGAGTGTTTACTTCGCGAAGTAAGAGTTCACGGGTCACTTCAAATCCGGTCCGCCCAGGCATTTGAATGTCTAACAGTACTAGGTCTGGCTTTTGTTTTCTGATGATCTCCATCGCATCGATACCGTTACCTGCTTGACCCACTAGATCGACATCGCTGAGTTGGTCCAGCAGAAAACACAGTTCGTTACGTGCAAAGCGCTCATCGTCAACTACAACTGTTCGAATTGTCATACTTCACGCTGTAGCAAGTTTCGGTGTCTTCAATTCAGGAATTTCAATCCTGGCGCAAGTGCCTTCGCCTCTGACACTTTCGATTTTTAAGTGATAATTTTCACCGTAAATTACACGAAGTCTTTCATCAACATTGCGTAGTCCGATACCGTCCGATCGAATCGGATTTAGTTCGGACGGATTCATACCGGTACCGTCGTCTTCGATCTCGATAACTGCATGGTCAGTCTCGCGGCGACTGCGTATAGTTATTTGACCTCCGCCAATCTTTTGACCTATCCCATGTTTGATTGCATTTTCGATCAGGGGCTGCAAGAGCATGCTCGGCATGATTAGGTTGAGACTGTCAGGACTAATCTGCTTCTCTATTACTAGAGTCGGCCCGAAACGAACGGTCTCGATGTCAAGATATTCGTCGATTGCGGCAAGTTCTTCTTTCAACGTTACAAACTGTTCTTGACTTCTCAGTAAACGTCTCAGAAGAGCTGATAACTTCACAATTAGTGTTCGTGCAGTTTCTGGTTGAGAACGAATGAGTGACGAAATGGAAGCGAGCGTGTTGAATAAAAAATGTGGATTAATCTGACTAGAGAGGGCCTCCACACGGGAAGACATCAAAAGTTTTTCCTGTTCTTGGAGGCGATGCTCGATTCTGGCAGTGTTCCAAATCTTAATCGGGACAGCCACGCTTAAGACTGTAGCTAGCACAACTAAGATCCCCAGCGGGATGTTCGGGGGTGACATGTAGAAAAGGTGCTCACTAAAGCGCGCGCCTAATGCCTGCCTGAGTAGCTCGAGTCCGATTGGAGCTGCGAGAAGGATCATGAGCCAATCAAATTTAAATCGGATCATTTGCCAAGCGTGGCGGTGAAGGTCGATAAAAAAAAGTGGAGAAAAATGCCAAATGGCTTCTTTGGGACAGACTTCTCGCAGTCCGCCTCCCGCAAAGCCGCATCCTATGGCAAACGGCATGGCGATGGCCTCGCCAGCAATGAGTGCTGGCGTTCCGGTCATTATTCCTACAATTGCTCCGGCGTAAGGTCCTGCAATGAGGCCGGCCAGGAATGGTCCAGCGAGTGAAATATCTCCCGCGTCGTAGTTCAGAAGTAATCGAGCGGCAACGCCGGCACTCAACGGGACTCCAACGCTAAACGCAAACACCAGGCGTTCTTTCCACGCACGCTTTTCCGTCAAAAGAATGCGGCGGAATTGCCGGAACCGCACTAGCATCGTTGCAAGAGTGGCTACGACGGCAATCTTGACAACTAGCGTTATGAGAAGAAACTGCGCCGCGGTGAGAAACCTAGCCTCGCTTGGCACTTCGGATAGCACTATAACGACGGAATCCTCACGCTGTCAAACGTCGAATCTAACTACAAGATGTTATTACTAAAGAACTTATGGGTGGTCTAATTTT
>CAZUZW010000069.1:0-2287 GCA_964624855.1 uncultured Vicinamibacteraceae bacterium | reverse complement strand
AAGAGATTTGACGCCACAATTGGAATCTCTCACTTAAGCTCCACTTTTCGCTAGTTAGTGGATGTACGGCTTGAGGCCAAACCGTGGGCTGTGAGATTGCAAGCTCATTTGTCCGATCGACATGATGTGGCTTAGAGTCTTGCGGTGATTGGCGCGACGCACTATAGTCTCTCGGAACCAGCAAGGGCAGGAGCTTTTTGATTTCGTTATTTGAAACGAGTGATTCAACTAGAGACGCCGGTATCTTAACGCCTTCAAGCGGTGCGGATCGAGCGCTCTCGCTGGTAACTGTAAAAAACGAATTTGTCCGATGTGTTTATCGTGACATTTCGTCATGGTACGATTATTTTTTTGGACCAACCCTCCATGGTGCTCGGTTGGCAGCGATGCCACGTCTTCCTATTGGATCCGGAGATAAAATTCTTGAAGTTGGTGTTGGCACTGGCATTAACGCTCTTTTGTACCCCAAGCATTGCGATGTTACCGGCATCGATTTTTCTTCTTCAATGTTGAGAAAAGCTAAGCGGCGGTTAAGCCAGCATTCTGTGCGAAATGTTGACCTGCTCAAGATGGATGCGGCGAGCCTTGAATTTGAGGACAATTCTTTTGATTGTGTCTACGCACCGTTTGTCATTAGCGTTGTTCCTGATCCCGTCAAGGTGGTGCAGGAAATGCATCGTGTGTGTCGCGTCGGTGGGCATGTGATCGTTCTTAATCACTTTTTGAGCGAGAATCGATTTCTAGCTCGTACTGAACGTCTAATTTCTCCACTCACGGTCCACATAGGATTTAAGGCCGACGTAGATCTGTCTAGTTTTATTGCCCGGTCGGGTTTTCAGCCTGTCTCGATTGAACGGGTCAGCGTTCCTAAATTATGGTCGTTGCTCACTTTTCAAAAACAGTGATTAGTTGTCAAAACTTTCGCCGGCGGTTCGAGACCCCATCTCACCAGAGTTCGACATTCTTTTAGGTTTCGGACGTCCGCTGACGTTGGATATCTAATCTAAGCTGATGAGGCTGGTTCCCCAGCTATAATCAATAGTCATGAACTGTTCTGCACGCTTTCTTGCTTTTTTTCTGTTTGTGACGCTGTGGTTTCATGGCGGAGAAGTTGTTGCGCAGCATCAATTTACAACAGAGCAGGAACAGCAGTTTCATGAGGACGTGACAGCCGCATTGGCCCACGGTCAGTATGACGATGTCAGCCAGTTGTTGTCTGACCGGCCTAATGATGATCCGTCGGCTACCGCATTTCGCGCGAGACTTTTGGCTCAACGTGGGAGATATTCTGAGGCCGAGGCTCTTATCGGCCCTATTGCGGCCGCTAATCCAGGAAGTGCTTCTGGGTTGGAGTTTGCGGTTTTACTCGTTGAGACCGGTCGATCGACCGAGGCTCAAAGCTACCTTCAGGCCGTTGTTGATACCGGAGCTAGCTCACAGATTGGACTTGAACTCTATCGTGGCGGTCTCGCATCACGTCACCTTGATCGATATCGGGATGCAAATGCGTTCTTTCGAAATGCTGTTGCCGCATTGCCGAACGACCCGGCGGTGCACACTGCCTGGGCTGAACTCTTTCTTGCGAAGTACAACCGGAGTGACGCCGTGCGGTCTTTTCAGGAAGCATTGGCCGTGGATGACCAGTGGGCACCGGCACATTTAGGTTTGGCTCGTGCATTGGCAAACGAGAATCCCCCGGTGGCTAGGGCTTCGGCTGAGCGGGCTTTAGAAATCAATTCTGACTATGTTGGAGCACATTTATTTCTCGCAGAAGAAGCCCTTGGCGACAGAAATGAATCCGCGGCAGAGGCGTCGGTGCGTCGAGCTTTGGAAATTAATCCGTCTAGCCTCGCATCACTAGCTCTAGCTGCGTCGATGGCATATCTGGATGATCGAATTGAAGATTTCGAGATCGAGGTGACACGTGCATTGCAGATTAATCCAGTATTTGGAGATCTGTATCGAATCGTTGGAAGTCATGCAGCCCGCGCATATCGGTTTGATGAGGCAGTAACCCTCGTTCAGAAAGGTCTCCAACTCGACCCGAACAATCCGCGCGGACTGGCTGAGTTGGGTATGCACCTTTTGAGAACGGGGGATGAGCTAGGTGCTCGTGAAGCGTTGGACCTTGCTTTTGCCGATGATCCTTTTGATCTAATCACTTTTAACCTTCTGAATATGATGGATACGCTCGAGGAGTTCGAAACTTTCGAGCGTGGTGACATCGTACTTCGATTACATCCTGATGAATCTCGGGTTTTGAGCGAGTACATCCTCAGTTTGGCTC
>CAZUZW010000068.1:0-12048 GCA_964624855.1 uncultured Vicinamibacteraceae bacterium | reverse complement strand
CAACCAGAGCCATCCCAGCCTCGTTTAGCACTTCCACAGCACCAGTAAGAAGCTCCTCAAGCATCTGTTCCATTTTGTTTTCAGGCGCTACAGGAACCGTGGCAATCGCTAGTGCCGTCGCCGGTTCAGCGCCCATAGCATAGATGTCTCCTAGGCAATGATTGGCAGTGATACGGCCGAACATGTAGGGGTCGTCGACAATAGGCCGAAACGCATCGACTGTTCTGACTGCGACCATGCCAGCTGGCACTTTTTCAACAGACGCATCATCCGGCGTCCCCAATCCCAGAACGACATCATCCCGTTGCACGGGGCACAAACGTGCGAGAACTCGGTCCAGCACGGTTGCCCCAACTTTTGACCCACAACCCCCACACCTCATGGCAACCGAGGAAAGCTCTTGAACCAGGTCAGGTGCGGCCAGCTGAGTCACAGCAGTCGGTGGATCGACGACTCCTTGATCCATTGCGGGTAAATCACTGAATTGCTTCATGAAGCGCCGGTCAATCCAATTCTTCCAGCGCCACACCCAGTGTCCCTCGAAAGCCCAGCGGCCACGCGACGCGACAGCGTATTGATCACCAGTACTAATCAAGCTAAGAAACAGACTCTGGGGCCGATATGCTCGTAAAGCACGTCCACTAAGAGCCCGCCTCAGATTGATCGCAAGTGGAAGCCCCTGGCGAACCGCGAAAACACCAGCCTTCTCACGAGGATGATTCACCATCGACGCAACGTCACCAGCGGCAAACACAGCTTCATGAGAAACCGATTGGAGAGTGTCATCAACGCGAATGAAACCCCGGTCATCTAAGTCCAGAGTCGTGTCTTGAAGCCACGCCGGCGCCTCAGCTTCAGTCGCCCAGATAATTTCATCGAGGTCATGGCGACACCCGTTTTCGATGCAAAGCCCATCCTGATCAACACTGATAACCCGACTCCCGAGATGCACTTGCACGCCACGTTCCGCAAACACTCTTTGAAATTTCGCCTGAATACGACGATTGTGAGTCGGAAGCAAGGTTGCCGGCGAACCGAACAAATGAAATTCAAAGCTCTGGCCTTGACCACGATCTCTTACTTGTTCTGTAAGCGCGTATTGAAGAGCTAATGTCAACTCGACCCCTGCTGCACCAGTACCAACGACACCGATCCTCGTAACACCCATCTGATTCCGCACTCTATGGAGGAGCTGGTGCCATCGACTCACCAAATCGCCAATCGGCTTTACAGGAACTGCATGCGCTGCGGACCCCACAACGTGTCGCCGCGGGGTCACTCCTATGTCGAATGACACCACATCGTAGGAGACCGCTGGTCGCTGTCGGCAGATCACTTCGCCGCGAGTCGGGTTCAAACCGACCGCCTCGTCATGGTATAGGCGCGCACCAGCAAACTTGCATAATCGCCCCAGATCAATGTGGGCATCATCAAACTTGTAGTGCCCCGCCAGTAATCCTGGCAACATTCCGGAATAGGGAGTATCAAGATCTCGTGCGATAACGGTAACGCGAACACCCGGCATTGGGTTCATGCCAAACCGCTTAAGCACAATCACATGGCTGTGGCCACCGCCGACCAACACCAAGTCTTTAAATACCGGCATTTGAGAATCGTTCATCGGCCCAATAATTCTTCCGCACACGCATGCGTGAGTACACGTTGGACGGCAGATTTAAATAGATGCGGTTCGGGCAACAGACTTATCACCAGAAATCCTTCTTCCGGAAAGTCGTAGAAATAGCCAGGGTGGACCAACACGTGTTTCTGCTCAAGTAGCTCAAGAATCAATTCTTCCTCAGAACTTGGCCGCAGCAAGCGAATAACAGCGTACCACCCTCCTTCGACAGGAAAGAGAACTGCCTTCGGATGGGTAGAAATAATTTGTGTGAGACAAGCATGATTCTCTCTTACCCGAGACACGATTTGTTGCGTAACGTCCTGTCCCCGAACCAAGAAATGACCCAGTGCCAACTGAACCGGTGCAGCAACCGACAGATAGGTATCGCAGATCAACTCTAACCGGGCGGCAGCCTTCGCTACCGTGGCAGTCGGCCCAGCTACTACCACCCATGCTAATTTGAGCCCCGGAAGGCCGACGGCTTTCGATAACCCTCCGAGGACGAAGGTGAGTACACTCGGAATTTCGTCGAGCACACTCGGACCTCGCAGGCGGGACTCCAAAGGATAAAATCCAAAAACCTCGTCGACAATCATTGCCAGTCCGTGTTGATAACACAGGGCACTGATTCGTCGAAAGTCGTTACTGGATACAAACGAACCAGTCGGATTATTTGGGTTGACCAGCACGATTGCACGAGTCCGGGCTGTAATACTACGCTGAAGGCCATTCAGGTCCACACGCCATTTAGAGTTAAATTCAAGCCTGTACGGCACAGACACGGTCGACTCTAAACGGGTTAGATGATCCAAGAGTGGATAGCTGGGCTGTGGAACCAAGACTTCATCCTTGGCATCACAAAGAAGCTTGAACAGTAGTCCATAGGCATCGCTTGTACTTGCCGCGAGAAAGATGGACCCACTTCGGACGTCAAGTTCATGCTGCTGGAGATATTTCGCTACGGCCTCTCGCGCAGACGCCATACCAGCCGATTCCGGGTGATAACTTTGTTGCTCACCCGACGAAAGTTGAAACACCAAGTCGGGCGGGTACATAAGCCCAACCTGAGTCGGATTGGACTCCGTTAGATCGACAATTGAAACACCACTGCGAAAAAGGCGCGCGCGCGAAAGAAACAGTTCATTGAGTTCGATTCGACTCGGTACTCGGGCTGAAAAAGATGGATCCATCTTCGTGAGAGAATATGTCTAAATGCCAAATTCTGTAACAGGCCAGAACTAAAATCCTTTCAGGCCACGTGATAACCAATTCCCGTAAGAAGTGGCTCAGCACCAAAGTAGACTGGACTTACACCACAGACTGATAGTTACAATGGTATGAGGTTAAAGGATACGTTTTACGAAAAGGACTGTAATGTCAGAGAACACAGCAACCCTTACTGACGGCAACTTCGACGACTCGGTGATCAAATCTACGGTCCCTGTCCTCGTCGATTTTTGGGCAGAATGGTGTGGCCCATGCCGCATGATTGCACCAACCGTGGAAGAATTAGCAACTGATTACGACGGTAAAGTCACCATTGGAAAATTAAACGTCGACGACAATCCCAATACCGCGACTCAGTTTGGGGTGCGATCGATTCCCACACTCTTACTTTTCAAAGGTGGCGAAGTTGTCGAATCGGTCGTTGGCCTAACAGATAAGACACGACTGCAAGCTCTGCTCGACAAACACCTGTAGTGCAACTACGTCGAAGCGAATAGAAAGACTGTTACGTCGGAACCACTGGCACACTCAGATACACGTGGCAAATTGCTCGTATGCGAGTTAAACCAGACCTGAACGTGTTTGGGTTCTGACAAAACCTAAGACTTTATTGTCTAAACGCTTGCCACAACGAAATCGCCACAAAAGTTGTGCGCCAATGGGATTGTCGTCAACCAATAACCACACCCGAGACGAAACGGCCCGATGAGATTTCTGTTGCTTCCCGTGGGCAGCGCTGGCGACGTCTACCCTTATGTAGCTATAGGAACTGCCTTAAAGAAACGCGGCCACGACATAAGTGTGGTAACCAATCCTCATTTTGAGGCACTGATAAAAGCGGCTGGCCTACAGTTCAGACCTTGGGGCACCATCGAGCAATTTGACCGCCTGACTAGGAATCCTCATCTCTGGCACGAAAGGAAGGGACTCCAAGTTATTTCGGCCAAACTGCGGTCAGAGATGTCGGCACTCTATGAGATCGTGCGTTCTGAATGCGAGCGTGGGCCAATTACTATCGTCGCGCATGGGCTGGCATTTGCAGCCCGGCTGGCGCACGAAACGCTTGGGGTGCCTCTCGTGACAATCCACCTACAACCGTCCAGTCTGTTCAGTGTCTACGACACACCAATATTCCACCGCTGGCTCACGTCAATCAATCGTTTACCGCTTGGACCCAAGCGCCGGCTACTTAAATTAGCCACCCGAGAAGCTGACCGCATTCTTGGGTTGGCAATTAACAAACTGAGGGCCGAACAACATCTTGGGCCGGCTCAGGAGATTTTCCGGCAATGGTGGCATTCTCCACAACAAGTCATTGGACTCTTTCCTGACTGGTATGCCAACCCGCAACCCGACTGGCCACCACAAACAACGCTCACTGGGTTTGTGCTGTTTGACGCCGACATGGGAAAACCGTTGCCTCAAGCAGCTGAAAAGTTCCTTGCGGCGGGATCACCGCCCTTGGTTTTTGCTCCAGGTTCAGCTAATCGTCAGGCCAGTCGTTTCTTTAGAGCAGCTGTCGACGCCTGCCAACACCTTGGTCGGCGAGGACTCTTGTTAACTCGATATAGAGCTCAACTGCCAACTGTTCTTCCCAAAGAAATCCAGTGGTTCGACTATCTGCCGTTAGGTCGTCTCTTACGCCACGCTTCTGGTCTTGTGCATCACGGAGGAATCGGGACAGCCGCGCAAGGTATGGCAGCGGGATTACCACAATTGATCATGCCCATGGCGTACGACCAACCCGATAACGCAAACCGGCTCGAGCGCTTAGGTGTTGCCCGCACTATTTGGCCCAAGAGCTTCACCGGTCCAAGATTAGCAACGTCACTGGACGATCTCTTGAGCTCCGAAAGGGTAAAGGTGTTCTGCTCAGACGTAGCTGAACGAATTCACCACGAAAACCCTCTCAGTCAAACGTGCGAACTAATCGAAAGAACCTCGCAGCAGTAAAAGTCCTTCAAATTCAACGAACCTAAGGCACCGAGATTGCCAGAGGCACAATCGTCTCACCCCAGTGTAGGCGCAGCTCCGCATCCTTCTTTTCCACGGCTGGGAAATAAAAGGCCAAGGTCTCCATGTGTTGACCAACCACCGGTTTCACTGTCAAACGCAGTTCTTCATGTTCTTCGCCGGGATAGGGTTCATGGTAGACATCGGCTGCTCGGTTGAAGATTACAGTCCACTCTTCAGGATCAGGAATAGCCCAGAGACTGTAAGCTCCGGCCGGCAACGACATTCCATTAACAGTCACCGGATGGCTAAAACTAGCCTTGGTTGCATCATTGGCGCCCGGATTCCAGATCTGTCCATACGCCACGATCCCTCCGAACAGTTGGCGCCCACGGGCAACCGGTCGGTCGTAGGTAATCGTTATCTGAGTCGTTGCGATTGTCTGAGACACTGACCCGCTCTGACTCGCTTGGACATCCTCTAGTGGAATAACATCTGGCTCGGCTGACACTTCTTCAGATTGAGGCACGGCTGCCTCGGCCTCGGCCACAACCTCCTCAGTCACACCGGCACTGTCGCCACATCCCACAAAAACACACCCTGCCAACACTGGCAGAATTACGAACCGAATACTCATTTCTAGTCCTCCTACTACAAGACCGCGTTCAGCGGGAAGCTGCGCCGACTGAACCATCGGCACGCACCTCAAACACTAAAGTATTATCGTCGCCAACAACCTGGTCCACCACAGTGCCATTGACGGTAATGCCTCGAACCACATGGCCATTACCGTCAGGCTCTCGCGCACACTCGTTCGTATCGTGCACAGTCATAGTATTTGTGAAACCGACAGGCACATCATAGAAAGTCTCCGTCCACACATTGGGCGACGTTTCAGTAAGCAACGAAATCTCATTGCCGCGCCAACTCGCTCGAATATGGTTTGGCAGCCCGTCCATTCGTTGCAGGCACGACTCATAGGCCGCTGAACCAGTCGAGTCAATGGGAACGGGCGCACCAACACTTTTGACAACAAGGTCGATAGACGTAATCTGCGTTGGCATTGTCCCACGTGGTGAATACTGGTCACTGCACGAGGCCATAGATGCCAAAATTGGAACAACCACCCAATATCGCCGTAAAAAGTCTCGCATGAACTTCCTAAAGGTCTGGCTCGTAACAGTTAATGCTCAAGCTTATCGCGAAACCGAATCTTACGGTTGACGACTATAGTCCCTTTTGATTTGGACCGATAAGTAAAACAACTAGAGTTTTTGGGGGTACGATGTTAAAACGCTTGATCTTTCGCCTATTTCTCGTTGGTCTTTTGGTGGCAGCGGGACTGTGTATTGGTTTCCTCTATGCTCCCGCACCTGGGTCCGAAACCCGCGAGGAACTGACTGTGACTTTGGGCCACCATAAAGACAGATTAGAAACGCTTGTCAGAAATAGCCAAGAAGTCATAGCCAGAGTCACTGCGGCTGCCAGCGAAACTCTTAATGCGGCCACCGATAGTGAAACCGCCGAGTAGGGTCTACTCTACGGCGCAGACAAACGGTGCTCCGGATGGGCAGATAGATAGGCTTCGATTCGATTGCGGCGACCAAACGCATCTCCGATAAATGCTATAGATTGACGCAGCCGCTCGTCAGGTTCGGCACAACTGAGACGCAAAAATCCTGCGCCCGCTTGTCCGAATGCCTCGCCTCCAAGACATGCCACACCCAAGTCATCGTCCGCGCCCTCTAGGAGATACAAAGCCAAGCCATGCGACGTGATGCGGTAAGTCTCACAAATGGTCTGCACCGAAGGAAAAACGTAAAACGTGCCACCCGGCATCAGGCATGACACACCTGGAATCTCGTTAAGTCCAGACACCAGCAACCCGACTTTCTGTCGAAACTCCGCCATTCTCTTGTCGCGATATCCACGGTCGCTTTGGAGTGCCGCTGCACCTGCCAATTGCGAAAAAGGCGGCACGCACGAAAAAGCCGTAATGCTCAAGACGTCGAGCAGAGTGACTGTTTGAACACTTGCCACAGCAAAGCCCAACCGCCATCCACTCATTGAAAACGACTTGCTAAATGTATAGCCGGCAACAGTCTGATCCAGCATACCGGGCTCAGATAACAGCGTCCTATGCCGACCACTCCAGACCATACAATCGTACGGTTCGTCACTAAAGACGGCGACATCGCGACCGCGAATTAGCCCGGCGATACCAGCAAGATCTTCAGAATGAGCAACCCCACCGGTTGGATTGTGTGGGCTATTAAGAAAAATGGCTTTGGGACTGGGGTCGTTTTCTAAGAAGTGTTTAACGTCGTCGAGACTCGGCCTGAAAGCCTTTGTCGACTGAAGGGCAGACAGGCACATCCTCGCGCCGCGGCGAGCGATGTTCGGGCCGTAGGTTGGAAAATGAGGACTGAAAACGAGTACGCCGTCACCTGGATTAACGAAGGCCTCGCAGAATAGCTGTTCAAACGTCTTCGCGCCAGGTCCAGCAATGATATTTTCGAAAGTAGTCTCGAGACCATGTTCTTCGTTTACGTAGGTGGATGCCGCCTCTCGGAATTCCCTCAATCCGCTCGCCGGCCCGTAGTGCGTCTGTCCGTTTTTGATTGCCTGAATACCAGCTTCAGCGGCATTCGGCGGCATTTCAAAGGGACTGTCACCAATTTCAAGCTCAATGACATCCTTTCCAGACGCCTGTAGTTCACGCGCTCTGGCGAGGACTATAAATGCAGTTTCCGGTTGCGTCTCCGAAGCGAATCGACTGAACGTTGGTTTCATTCGTTCGTCTCAATCGTCACAGTATCAGAGCTGTTTCCAACGATTCCCAAGTCAAAATTCAACACCAGGTCAATACACCTCGAGACTCCGGCAACGAACGATTCACTAGGGCACTCGGAATGCAATCAACCTACCGGTACGCCCGGCTCCACTCGCGGCCACAACAATATACTGAGTTCCGTCAACCATATAGGTCATTGGGGACCCGCTCTGCGGCGCCTCCATATAAACCGCCCCGACCTCGTCGCCCGTGGCCTTGTCATAAGCGCGCAACATCGCCCCGCGCTCTCCTGTCTCAGTCGTGTGAAACGCAGAGTCGCCTGCAATCGCCAAGGTCTTCGTCACCAGCACCCCTATCCGACCCGGCCAGCCCGTCTTCGGAAGCTGCACTCCGTCAAGCAACCTGTGGTTCTTAATATTATCCGGCGCCTCGCCGTGAGCCACCTGCCAGGCAATCTCGCCCTGGGTAAGGTCGACTGCTGTAATGCGTCCCCATGGCGGCTTAAGAATAGGCAAGCCTCGGATATTGGTGGACGCATCTCGACGCCGCACTCCCTCCGCAAGTCCGAAAATGTAATTCATGTCAGAACGTTCAGGGTTATTCACCAAACTAACGTTCGTCAGTTCAGTCTTTGAGTAAATGTAGAACAACCCCGTCTCAGGATCGAACGCGCCACCCGGCCAGTTAATTCCACCAGTAATCGCGGGACGAAGTGTTCCAAGCTTGCCATCCTTCTGACCGACGATCGGCGGGGTGTAGATCGATCCCAAATTAAACTTTGCAACGATTTCCTCGGCCTGAGCTCGTAATTCCGGGGTGTAGTCGACCAAGTCGTCAATTCCAAACTCTATCCGGTCGACCGGCGGCGGCTTCGTAGGAATCGGTTGGGTCGGTGAATACCATTCACCGGGCACATCGCCAGCCTCCACAGGAACCTCTTCAATGGGCCAGACCGGTTCACCAGTTTCACGGTCCAGCACAAATAACCACGACTGCTTCGTCGGAAGCACTAGTGCCTTGATCTCACGCCCGTCAACCGTAATATCTGCCAAAACGGGTGCACTGGGAAGGTCGGCATCCCAGATATCGTGGTGAACCGTCTGGAAGTGCCATGCTCGCTCACCGGTTTCAAGGTCGACTGCCACCACGCTGCCGGAGAACAAATTGTTCCCAGGACGATGTCCACCGTAAAAATCTCCTGTTGGGGCCTCGACCGGAAAATACGCCATGTTTAACTCGGGGTCGATACTCATCTGCGCCCATACCCCTGCATTGCCGGTATAGCGCCATGACCCATCCTGCCAAGAATCATTTCCAAATTCGTCTGCGGTGGGAATCGTATGGAAGATCCATTTGCGGTCGCCGGTTTTGACATCGTACCCACGAATGTGCCCTTTGATGTTTTCCATAGAACCCGGCATGCCGCCGAATCTATGGGCTGCACCAACAACAATTGTGTCGCCAGCAATAATCGGCGCTGAGTGCAAACCGATGTCGGCTGTAACCGGATCAAGCTCCTGGTCAAAACTCATTCGTAAATCAACGATACCGTCGCTTCCAAAAGTCAAAACTCGCTGGCCAGACTCAGCGTCGAGCGCGACAAGTTGATACCCAATAGTGACGTAAAAAATGATGCCTGAACTGCCGCTGTCGCCTTGCCAATAGGTCAGGCCTCGGCCCGACAAACGGCGAGGCGAATTCTCGGCTCGCTCGCCTTCATCGAGTCGGTACGTCCACAGGATCTCTCCGGTCGCCGCATCAAGAGCAACAACCGCCCGCCGCGTGCCAGCCGTTGTATACAACACACCGTTGATCATCAACGGCGTAGACTGGAAATTGCTCTCTGGCGTCGGCCCGAAACTGTCGGTGCTGAATTGCCACGCAACTTCCATATCGCTGAAGTTCTCTGCTGTGACCTGGTCGAGTGGCGAATAGCGGTCGTTCGAAAGATTGCCGCCATAGGTCGGCCATTCGCCGTTTGTTGTTCCCAACTCTTGAGCAAACAGTCCTTCGGGACTCCACAAACAAACCATGAACACAAAAATCAATACCCTGTACTTCATCAATCGCACCTCACCTTCTTCCTCAAGATTCTGGAAAACAGATTACTCGATTATCCGTATCTGACTCGGTCTAGGAGTACACGAAGAACGGGTAAACAAAAAGAGGAGCAAGTCGCGCGGTTCGCTAGTTGCGAGTAATGTTATGCCAACGGGGCCTGACAGCAGTACCTATAAATGCTTCGACTAATAATCATGTCAGACCCACCGCGGAATCGAATTATGGCACTCGAAAAGCGACGAGTCGCCCTGACTGTCCGCCTCCACTCGCGGCCACAACAATATACTGAGTTCCGTCAACCATATAGGTCATTGGGGACCCGCTCTGCGGCGCCTCCATATAAACCGCCCCGACCTCGTCGCCCGTGGCCTTGTCATAAGCGCGCAACATCGCCCCGCGCTCTCCTGTCTCAGTCGTGTGAAACGCAGAGTCGCCTGCAATCGCCAAGGTCTTCGTCACCAGCACCCCTATCCGACCCGGCCAGCCCGTCTTCGGAAGCTGCACTCCGTCAAGCAACCTGTGGTTCTTAATATTATCCGGCGCCTCGCCGTGAGCCACCTGCCAGGCAATCTCGCCCTGGGTAAGGTCGACTGCTGTAATGCGTCCCCATGGCGGCTTAATAATTGGAAAACCGCGGATATTGGTGGAAGTTTGCCTTCGTGCTACGCCTTCGGGAATCCCCCGGATGAAATCCATATCTGAACGTTCAGGATCATTTACGAGTCCCAGCGAACCCAATTCTGTTTTGGTGTAGACATAGAACATTCCGGTTTCTGGATCGAACGCGCCACCCGGCCAGTTAATTCCCCCGGTCGAGTTCGGAACCGCAAGGGTACCAAAAGTTCCATCAGCCACGGCTACGCTGGGAGGAGTGTAGATGGAGCCAATCCGAAACTTTGCAACGATTTCCTCGGCCTGAGCTCGTAATTCCGGGGTGTAGTCGACCAAGTCGTCAATTCCAAACTCTATCCGGTCGACCGGCGGCGGCTTCGTAGGAATCGGTTGGGTCGGTGAATACCATTCACCGGGCACATCGCCAGCCTCCACAGGAACCTCTTCAATGGGCCAGACCGGTTCACCAGTTTCACGGTCCAGCACAAATAACCACGACTGCTTCGTCGGAAGCACTAGTGCCTTGATCTCACGCCCGTCAACCGTAATATCTGCCAAAACAGGTGCCGCCGGGAGATCCCAATCCCAGATATCGTGGTGAACCGTCTGGAAGTGCCATGCTCGCTCGCCGGTTTCAAGGTCGACTGCCACCACGCTGCCCGAGAACAAGTTGTTCCCAGGACGATGTCCGCCGAAGTAATCGCCCGTTGGAGCCTCGACCGGAAAATACGCCATGTTCAGCTCAGGGTCGATACTCATCTGGGCCCATACCCCAGAATTGCCGGTATAGCGCCATGATCCATTCTGCCAAGAATCATTTCCAAACTCGTCCGCGGTGGGAGTCGTATGAAAAATCCATTGGCGATCTCCGGTTCGTAAATCAAAACCGCGGATATAACCTTTAACATTTTCCCTTGAGGGTGGGGCACCACCAGGTCGATGTGCCGCACCAATAACAATAGTGTTACCTGCCACTATCGGGGCCGCATGTAGACCAATTTCCGAAGTCGGGTCAAGGTCCTGGTCAATATTCTGTTTCAGGTCGACTATGCCACTACTACCAAAGGCCGCAATAGGCAGACCGGTTCCGGCGTTTAATGCCACCAATTGATATCCTGGCGTCACATATAAAATGACTCCTGCCTCACCGTCATCCCAATAGGTCAGTCCACGACCGGAAAGACGCCGAGGCGCTGTCTCACCTCGCTCACCCTCTTCCAATCGGTACATCCACAGAAGCTCTCCGGTCGCCGCATCAAGAGCAACAACCGCGCGGCGCGTGCCAGCCGTTGTAAAAAGTACACCGTTGATCATTAATGGCGTGGATTGAAATCGGCTCTCCGGAGTCGGGCCAAAACTGTCGGTGCTGAATTGCCACGCAATTTCCATGTCGTTGAAGTTCTCTGCTGTGACCTGGTCGAGCGGCGAGTAGCGGTCATTCGAAAGATTGCCGCCATAGGTTGGCCATTCGCCGTCTGCGGTGCCTTGTTCCTGGCCCATCAGTCCGGTCACGGAAACGGCTAGTACCAAAGTTAAGGTTGAAACTGTCAACTTCCGCGTCATAAGAGCCCCTCTTTTAATGCTCACGGCACCTCTGCCATGTAGGCACACTCATCCAGCTGAGATCGTGAATCGTAACACGTAGCTCAAGGCCTGTAGCACGGGAATCACTGTTAGTGACCGATTACATCAGATAGCCTTAGCCAAACCATACTGGTCACCACCATTGTGGCTGTGACCACATCGCGGGATGTTGTGCGCCGGCTAGCACTAAATTGGG
>CAZUZW010000067.1:0-12337 GCA_964624855.1 uncultured Vicinamibacteraceae bacterium | reverse complement strand
CGCCGCGAAAAATTATCCGTTGCTTCTTCCTGCTGCTGAATCTGTTCCACGTCTCCCATGAGACGACCTCCTCAAATTGCCTGGCGTGTTTTTCCAGACACAAAACAAAAAGAGAGGGAAAACGAGTCCCGTAAAGGGTGCAGTCTACCACGAATCTCTAACTGTCAAGGCGCATAAATTCTGTTTATAAATGGGACTAAATAGGTCGGAGATCGTGTCTGCAACCGAGTGACTCGTCTTGAACAAGAAAGAACCGAACACCGCCACCGCTAGAACCGCCTGAACTCAATGATGCAACCACCGCATTGCTCAAAAAATAACATCCCTGAACTTTAATGCTTCAGGTTCATTGATTCGGAGTGACCTCAAGCATTGAGCGCACCCCACATGCGAACTCAAACAGAAATCTGTTCACAGTGCGCAGTTTTTTCTCCAGAGGCAACCGATTGCGCTGCCACATTCATCAGGTGAAAAAGCGGACCAGTCGCACCAAAAAATACAGTTTATATTCAATAAATATTGAAATATATCCTGTATCATACGTATGATTTAAACGTATGTATTAAATACGTTGCCCTATTCCGATAAGCAACTAAATGGCCAGAACGACCAAAGAACGCATTCTCGACGCAGCCGAAAGTCTGTTTGCGAACTCCGGATTTCAAGCCACCTCAATGCGTGACATTACCGGCGAAGCGGGTGTCAATCTTGCTTCGATCAACTATCACTTCGGCTCGAAAGAGGCCTTACTCACCGCTCTGGTCGAACGACATTTCGCCCCAGTCAACAGGCGCCGAATCGAACTGCTAGACGAGCTTGAAGCGCGTCCTGTTGGCGCCGTAAAGCTTGAGGATCTTGTGCGAGCGTTTCTCTCTCCACCGTTCGAACTCTTCGCTAGCAACACAAAAAAGAGAACGACGCTCTTGCGCCTTGTTGGCCGACTCCATAGCGAACCGGACGAAATCCGCGCGGCATTTACCGTTGCGCTTCAACCCACACTCCTCCGTTTTATATCGGCATTCAAAAAAGCTTCGCCTCTCATCGGTCCAGAGGAAACGATCTGGAGAACTCAATTCTTAGTCGGAGCCATGGCTCATACAATGCTATTAAGCCAATCGTTTCCTATTGAAGCGGCTCGTCAAGCGGACCCTCCTGATTTGTTGGAAGCATTAATTATGTTTGGCACTGCAGGTTTCAAAGCAGAGCAGAGCCAATCAACGGCGGCATCTGCCACCCCACAGGTTTAACGATGAAGCTACGTATTTTTTCTTGTGTTTGTCTAATGGTCGCTACAGGGTGTGTGTCAGTTCCTCCCGCTCAACATCCAAAACTTGAGATCGAACTACCAGAGGAGTGGTCGGCTGAAAATTCACTGAACGGCGCGCTTGAAGTCACGTGGTGGGAGGACTTCGACGATAGCGGCCTCTCCGCGGCAATCGACGTCGCGCTGTCGCAAAACTACGACCTCCGTGTCGCGACCGCACGCCTAGAACAGGCCGCTGCCACAGCCAAGCAATTCGAAGGCGACTTACAACCAACGCTACAAACAACTTTCAATGGATCACGCCGGAAACAAAACTTTGTTGGCTTTCCTATCCCTGGTCGCGAAGGACAAGTGCTGAGCACGGTTTCGACGAACTATGGTGTCTCGCTCGATTTATCGTGGGAAATCGACCTGTGGGGTCGTCTGCGTAATACAGCGAGAGCTGCACTGACCGACCTGCAAGCCTCGGCAGCCGACCTTCGTGGCGTTCAGCTTTCCATCGCCGGTCAAACCACAAAAGCGTGGTTTGCGATTGCAGAGGCCCAACAACAAGTAGACCTCTCGCGGCAAACCGTTCGAAGTTTTCAATCTTCGGTGGAACAAGTACAAGAGCGTTTTGAGGCGGGTATCCGCCCAGCACTCGACCTAAGGCTGGCTTTACTCAATCTCTCCAATGCGGAAGCTCAGCTCCAACAGAGTCGCCAGCAATTCGACGGCGCCGTCCGGCAGCTTCAGCTCCTCCTTGGGCAATACGCCGACGGCCAATTAGAGACACCGGCTGACCTGCCGAGAATCACACCCGAGGTGCCGGCTGGCCTGCCGGCCAACTTAGTTGCTCGCCGACCAGATCTGGTCGGCGCGGAACGGCAGCTGGCTGGTTTTCTACTCAGAGCCGACGTCGCCAGAAGCGACCTGCTACCCCGACTCAGCCTAACCAACTCAACCGGTACCGCGACTGATGGATTACGGTCACTGGTCGACGGAAACTTTGGCGTTTGGAGTCTATTAGGAAATGTCGTCGCACCACTTTGGCAACGGGGAGGCCTCCGCGCCCATGTCGAACAAGCCGACGCGCAAAGCGCCGAGGCACTCGCCAGCTACGCTAACGCCGCACTCACAGCGTATGCCGAGGTTGAAACCGCACTCGCGTCGGAAGAGTTTCTTGCAGAGCGAGAACGTCACCTCACTGAGTCCGCGTTGCAGGCACGTGCGGCTGAACGTCTCGCCGAAGAACGATACCGAGCCGGCCTAGAAAACTATATTACCGTTCTCGACTCGCAACGCTCGGCGGTCAGCGCTGAAGCTTCGGTAATCACTGCGCGGCGAAGCCGGTTAGAGAACCGTGTGGATTTATACCTTGCATTAGGCGGAGGCTTTGAACAACTCGAAGCGCCTGTGCAACTTTCAGTTCTAAAAGGACAGTAACTATGCGCGTGCTTATTCGTCTGCTGAAAATTCTATTGCCCCTAGTTATCCTTGGCGTGGCCGGCTTTGCGGCGTATCTATTGTTCATTACTCGTCCCCAGGTCGAAACGCTGATACCAACAGTCGCCGCGCCTGGTGTTCGGGCTCAACTCGTAACCTTGGAAACAGTTCAGATCTCCGTAGCCAGCCAGGGCACCGTACGCCCGCAAACTGAAACACAACTTGTCCCCGAAGTCGCCGGACGTGTTACATGGGTCGCACCGTCGTTTGCCGAGGGCGGTTTCTTTGAAGCAGGCGATGTGCTTGTCAGCCTCGACCGTTTCGATTACCAACAAGCAGCGGTTAGCGCACGGTCACAATTAGCACAGACCCGCCTTCGACTCGCACAAGAAGAAGCTGAAGCAGAGGTAGCACAGCGAGAATGGGAAAATCTTGGCCGTGGGGACCCTCGCGCATTGACCCTCAGAGAACCCCAACTTGAAGACGCGCGGGCATCTGTCGCCGCGGCAGAAGCCAACGTCGAACGGGCAGAACGCGACCTCGAACGTGCGGATGTTATTGCACCTTACTCGGGCCGGGTCAGGTCCAAGAGCGTGGACGTGGGGCAATTCGTTACTGTGGGTAGTCCAATTGCTGCAATCTATGCGATCGACAAGGCTGAAGTCGGCCTGGCACTTCCCGATGAAGAACTTGCCTATTTGGACCTCCCGCTCGCGCATCGGGGCGAAGTTACCCAAGTTGGACCCCGAGTCGTTCTCAGCACAACATTTGCGGGCGCCACCTATGAATGGGACGGCCGGGTAGTGCGCACCGAGAGTGAACTCGATCCCGTCACTCGTATGGTCCAGGTCGTCGCCGAGGTAGAGGACCCATATGCCCAAACCAACGACCCGCGTCGCCCGCCGTTGTCGGTCGGAATGTATGTTGAAGCCGAGATTCAGGGACGGTCGTTTGAAGAGATTGCGGTGATTCCCCGTGCTGCGCTCCGCGGTCGCAACCAGGTTCTTGTGATTGACGCCGATAGTCGCATCCAGTTTCGCGACATCGAAATCCTCAGAGCAACGACGGATTCCATCTATGTTAATCGGGGCCTGTCAGCCGGAGAGATAATTGCTGTATCCCCACTCGACAGCCCGGCCGACGGGCTACTCGTACAGATAGCCGACCTCGACATCGACCGATTCGCCGACACGACAGCACCTCCGGTCTCCCCATCATCAGTCCCAGTCGTCGTCGACGCCGAACCGGAGACCACCACGACATTACCTCCGGTTGCCCCATCAGCCCCAGCCGTCGTTGACGCCGGACCTGGCACCACGCCGGAGACAGAGGTTTCAGAATCAAAACCACCAACCTGGCTTCTCGAACTGCTGAATGATGCCTCGGCAACACCAAACCGCTCGGCACAGATCGAAAACGACCAAGCCGACCTCACGGATGACACGCTCCCCCCAGACACACGTGATGCCCCAGTATCAAGTGCGGCTACCCCCGAACCGCCTTCACCGGTGATCGATGCGGCGCCACTACCAACAGTCCCAGCTGTCGAATCCGCACCGTTACCAAGAAATGCAGTCGCTCTCATTCCGTTTGAAAACATCACGCAGGCCAATCAAAATACCAATCTGGCCACTGACCTAACTCAAGCGGTGAGAACCCAACTGGAAGATGCTGATTCAATCACCGTCGTACCATCAGAAACTGAAGCCATCCTCGTGATCGGTGGCGGTGTACAACAACAAGACGGTTCCGTCCGGATCACGGCTCGTATCATCGACACTCGTAATGGTGACGTCATCAAGGCACTTAAACTGGACGGTCCGGTCACCGAATTGCCGCAGATTCAATCTAACCTAGTCACCGCGATCCATGAAAGTGTCGCTGACACATTTGAAACGGGCGAGACCATCCCAGAGACCTTTCCTGCGGCGGCGGCCGTTGACACTGCGTCGGGGATTTCCATCACGGTTCAACATTTCGAGAATGTCACCGATACACCTCAAGCTACACAGTTTGAAAACGCTATCCGGACCGCCGTTGCTGAACGTCTTCAGATGGTTGAAGGAGTCACCCTTGTTGCGCCCGAAGCTCAGCCTCAGTGGACGGTGAACGGCGGAATCCAACAGAGCGGAAACCTAGTGCGCATCACTGCCACCCTTATTGACTCGCGCGATGACTCCGTCTTGCGAGCCGTCAAGGTTGATGGCGTGACAGATGATCTCTCGAGTGTGCAGGATCAGGTTGCCTCAGCAATTTACCAAACCGTTGTTGAGATGCTGAACGGCACGACCGGCGACACGACTACGGCTGTCGGTACACCAATCACCATTCGCCCCTTCACCAATATCAGCCAGCGACCAGAGGATACTGAACTAGCTGACTCGGTCGCCGCAACAATCACCAATCAGCTCAACACAGCTCGTGCGACGTCGATTGTCACAACCGAAGAAAACGCCCTATGGATAATCAGCGGCAGTATCCAGCGCATCGGCAACATCATTCGGATCACGGCAAATCTGATCGACCGCGAAGAAAATTCTGTAGTCCATTCGATCAAGATCGACGGCCCCGTGGACCAACTCGAACGTCTTCAGAACGACGTCGCAACTGAATTGACCAACACTGTGCAAGAGGCAACATCATGAACGGAATGATCGAGTGGTTAGCAAGAAACCCCGTCGCTGCAAACCTGACGATGGTCTTCATCATAGTGACCGGCATTGCGTCCACATTTATGGTAAAGGCTGAGGTGTTTCCGGAGATCGACCTCGATCGAATCAACATCCAAGTGCCATATCTCGGCGCCGCACCGGAAGAAGTTGAGGAGGCAGTCAACGTACGTATCGAAGAGGCTATCCAAGGCTTAGACGGCATTAAACAAATCCAGTCGACCGCAGCCGAAGGCATGGGCACCGTCATGGTCGAGCTTGAACTGGGAGCGGACGCGCGAGAAGTCCTCGACGAAATCAAAAGTAACGTCGATGCAATCACGACGTTCCCGATCGAAACTGAGGCACCGATCATACGGGACATGAACAACTCGCAGGCCGTCGTCGATATTGCGGTGTCCGGAAATCTGGATACGTTCACCCTCAAAGCAACGGCTGAGCAGGTGCGTAACGACCTGACGGCAATCCCCGAGATTACCCAAGTTGAAGTCATCAGTGCCCCTCCCTACGAAATCTCCATTGAGATATCCGAAGTCGCACTTCGGCGGCACGGTCTAACGTTTGATCAGGTTGCCAATGCTGTACGCCGCTCGTCACTCGACCTTCCGGGCGGATCGGTGCGAGCCGACAGCGGCGAGATCCTACTGCGCACGGTCGGTCAAGCCTATCGCGGCGAGGAATATGAAAACATCGTCCTCTGGACGCGTCCCGATGGCAGCCGACTCCAGTTGGGCGACGTGGCGACTGTTGTCGACGGATTTGCAGAAACCGACCAGTATGGCCGTTTCGACGTACAGCCGACCATCCTGGTGTCGGTATTCCGAACCGGCAACCAGAGCGCTATCGAAATCGCCGAGCGCGTGTACGAGTACGTCGCCATTGCACAAAACCAAGTACCGGCCGGCGTCGCGCTGACCGTATGGCAAGATTCGGCCAAGTTACTAAACGCCCGCCTCTCACTGATGCTGAGAAACGGGGCAACTGGATTCCTTCTTGTCTTTCTCGTTCATACCTTGTTCTTGGAGCTACGGCTCGCGGTATGGGTGAGCCTTGGGATCCCAATTTCGTTCCTCGGCGCGCTCGCAATGATGCCCGGCCTAGATGTCTCAATCAACGTCATGTCGTTGTTCGCCGTCGTGGTCGTGCTGGGTATCGTCGTCGACGCCGCGATTATCGTGGGAGAAAACATTTACCGGCACCAGGAAGAACACGGGAACGGCTTGCGCGGATCGATCAAGGGCGGTCAGGAGATTGCGAAACCGGTCATCTTTGCCGTTCTAACTACTGTGGCAGCCTTCATGCCCTTGATGTTCGTACCAGGCATGATGGGCAAGATCTTTCGCGTTATTCCACTCATCGTAATTCCGTGTTTGCTCTTCTCGCTGGTGGAGTCGCTGATGATCCTGCCGGCGCATCTGTCACACATACCCAAACCCAAGCGGCCGGGTCCTTGGCGACGATTTCAGGGACAGTTCGCCAACGGTCTCAAACTCGTCATCGAGCGAATCTACCGCCCCTTCCTCGAGACGGCACTGCAGTGGCGGTATTTGACGGCGGCAGTGGGCGGCGCAGCAATGATTCTGACGATCGGCATGGTACTGTCGGGGCGGCCGAATTTTCATTTCTTCCCGTCGTTCGAATCAGATTTCATGTCGGCAACGGAGACGATGCCGCAAGGCACGCCAGTGGACGTCACCTCTGAAGCAGTCGCCAAAATCGAGGCTGGAGCCGCCCGTGTGCGACAAGACCTACTCCAAGAAACTGGAAATGACTACTTCCTTCACACTCACGCGGCAGTCGGCGACCAGCCGATTGCCGCACGAGGAGGTGGTCCGATGGGACGGGTTATCAACACATCGGCTTCGAACGTCGGCGAAGTGACCGTCGAACTTCTACCCACGGAACCGCGCATCTAGACCAGCGAACAACTCGGCATCAAATGGCGAGACGCGACCGGTGGAATCCCGGAGGCCGTCGAGGTCACCATCCAGAGTTCGATTATGAATCCCGGTAACGACGTTGACGTCCAATTGGCAGGTCCCGATATTGACACGCTGCGCTCGGCGGCCGACGAAGTTAAGAGAGAACTCCTGAATTTTGCCGGAGTCTACGAAATCACCGACTCGTTCCGAGCTGGTAAGGAGGAATTGAAACTCGGAATTAAGCCAGCGGCCGAGGGGCTTGGACTTTCGCTGCAAGATCTTGGGCGACAAGTGCGCCAGGCGTTCTACGGGGAAGAAGCACAACGGATCCAGCGGGGCCGAGACGACGTCCGGGTCATGGTGCGCTATCCGCGGGATGAACGCCGATCGATAGGCGATCTCGAGAACATGAGAATCCGGACCCCAGACGGGGGCGAGGTACCGTTCGGACAGGTGGCTGTCGTGGAACCCGGCCGAGGCTTTGCGTCGATTGCCCGTGTCGACCGTAATCGCGCGGTCAACGTCACCGCCGCAGTCGACGCAAGTGTCACATCTTCGAATCAGGTCATCAACGAATTGGAGACGAGGATTCTCCCTGATGTCCTGTCACGTTACCCAAACGTGTTCTACACCTTCGAAGGCGCGCAAGCTGAGATGTCCGATGCAATCGGAGGACTACAGCGCGGGTTTCTACTCGCCCTTCTCATGATCTTCGCGTTGCTCGCTATACCACTCAAATCCTACGTCCAGCCCCTGATCATCATGAGCGCGATCCCCTTTGGCCTAGTCGGTGCGGTGGGGGGCCACATCGTGATGGGCATCGACGTCACCATGATGTCAATGTTTGGACTGGGCGCCCTGTCTGGTGTGGTCGTGAAAGACAGATTGATCATGGTCGACTTCATCAATCGCAAGCGAGAGGTTCATGACTATATGAACGTTGCGTTGCGCGAAGATGGGACCAATCGTTTTCGCCCGATTCTCTTGACGTCACTCACCACGTTCTTTGGTCTGGCGCCTCTGATGCTCGAAAAGAGCTTCGATGCGGCGTTCATGGTACCGATGGCAGTCTCCCTTGCGTTCGGAGTCATCTTTGCGACGGTAATTACTCTCGTTCTCGTACCGACCGCCTACCTGATTCTCGATGACATCAGCCGAGGCCTGCGTTGAATGTTCGGACGGGATTCCGCTGAGGACGTTCCGACTATAGGCGACACCCCGGCATTCGACGGATTGCAGAGGAACACCACGGCCAAACAGCCAACAACATAAATTGACGAGGTGAGCGGCAGATTATTGAAGCTGGTGAGCTGTAACCGGACTAGTTTGCGCCGGCGATTTCGTTCACAACCTGTTCGGCAAGCGGCAAGCTCACTCCACAGGCCGTATCATTGATGCGGCATTGGGCCAACGTTAGTTCACATCCGCAGACGCATTCGTCTTGATTCAGCCGCTGTAAGGCCGCTTCCTTTTTCTCGGGGGACAGGTGAGAGAGGTCCAACCCAGGAATCTCAGTTGCCTGCGCCGCATTAGCGAGGCGGGTCTGTTGCGTGTTCTCGATCAACTCAACTGTGACATTTGTCGGTAGTGACGCGAGGTAACGTGTCTCCTTCACCAAGACAGCAGGATTAATGAGTCCAACATGGGTCTGCACGACGCGACCATCTGAATCAATCACAAAGGATGTCGGTAGAGCGAAGACGCCTGGAAACTGCCGGTTAATTTCCGGCGTAGACATCACGATGGGGTAATTAATATTGAACTCCCGGGCAAAAGCCTCGACATTCGCTGGATCCCCGGCATCGGTCGAAACGCCAATCACCTGCAGGTCTTCACCATAGTGCTCCTGCAGTTTCATCAACTGGGGGATCTCATACCGACACGGCCCACACCACGTCGCCCAATAATTCACAAGGATCACCTTGCCACGCAGGTCAGACAGCGACCAGGTCCCACCGTCCAGATCCTGCATCGTCACGTCATCGACCTGCACAGGATCCCGCACGAATTGTAGGGTCATTTCCTCGACAGGAGGCTCGAAAACGAGCGCCGCACCCGCCTCTTCGTGAGACTGTTCCGACGACTGACCACAAGCCACCAGACTGACGAACGCGAATGCCGTCAGGACAAGCACGCCACCACGGCCATGGCTCACGGCCAAACACCCACGGTCGTTCTTCCCACCAAACATCATGTGTAGGCTGATTCTACATGGTCTTTCTATCTGATAGACAACAGACCGGCACACAATCCTCGCGCACCCGAGAAACACCCATTTTGTGCAGGCACTGATAAACACCTAGAACTGCCCTATTAACACCCCATGGCTGAGCACCCCAGAGAAGTAGAGAGTGGAGAACAGCACCACTAGTATCCGAAGCCAACGGCGGCCAGAAGCGCCACAATAGCTACCAGATAGAACTTGACAAGTAATGGCCACACGAAACGTAACCACCGTTGATACGGAATCCGTGCAAGGGCCAGGATGCCCATCAACAAAGCGTTCGTTGGCACAATCATGTTCGTGAAACCATCACCAAATTGGTAGGCCAAGACCGCAGTTTGCCGACTCAACTCGGTTAGATCAGACAAAGGCGCCATGATCGGCATGGTCACGTACGCCTGCCCTGAACCTGACGGAACAAAGAAATTACAGACCGTCTGGACACCGAGCATCCCAACCGCTGCCAAGCCCCTCGGAAGTTGCTGGAGTGGCTGCGCCAATGCGTTAATGATCGTATCAATGACATATCCGTCCGACAGAACGACTTCGATCGTGCGGGCAAACCCGATAAGCAACGCAGTCTTCGTCAGGTCGGAGGCACCACGACAAAACTCCACAGCCACCTGGTTCGCCTGAAGTCCTCCGATAATCGCCGCAAGAAGACCGACTCCGAGAAACACCGCAAGTAACTCCGTCAAATACCATTCCCATACTCCAACGCCGTAGACAAATCCCACTACGGCCAGACCAAAGACGAGCAGCACACCTACGCGCCGTGGAGTAAACGAAACCCGCGCAGGCAATTCAAATCCGTCGGAGTAATCGACATCCGCCACTAAACTTTCGCTGGGGTCCTGGCGAACTTTTCGAACATATCGCAGTAGGTGGTCCACACCAATCGTGACGCAGACCAGAAGTAACGCCCAACGAAACCATTGTCCGGACATTAATTCGACACCAGCGATCTGTTGTGCAATGAGCACGGTGAACGGGTTGAGTGCCGCGCAGGCGTAGCCTACCCCCGCACCGATGTATATGATGCCCACGGCCACGACGGCGTCCATACGCATCGCTACACACATCGTCACCAGAATCACCACAAACGGCATGTATTCCTCAGCCATGCCAATCGTCGACGAGCCGACGGCGAAGAGTAGGACCATCCCAGACAGAAGCGTTACGGGCCGATGGCTCAGATGCTGTATAGCAGCGCCGATCAGAGCATCGATCGCGCCAGTGGCACGGACAACAGCGATAACGCCACCGATTACAAAAACAAAAAAAATGATGTCCTGTGCGGCGGCCAACCCAGCCGGAATGGCAGTTAAAAACGTGTGTAAGGGCAGTCGATCGGCTTCGACTAAATGGTAGGTTCCAGGAATCACCTGGCGCCCGACCCGATCGAACTCTCCAGTCGGTAATACGTAGGTTGTGACCTGCGCCAGCACAATGAGCGCAAACAGCAGGACAAGAGAATCTGGAAATTTGGACGAGCGAGAACCAAAGGTCATGGGGTGCCCGAAAAGATTATGAGGTTAACGTGTTGGATCGGCGGCCACCCGGACCAACAACTTCCCAAAATTCCGGCCCGTGAGCAGCCCGTGAAACGCCTCAACCGCGTGCTCAAGCCCCTCCACAATATCTTCTCGGTATTTTACCGCCCCATCCCGTACCCACTCGCCTACGTCACGAAGAAAATCCGTCTCCCGGTCAGCATGGTCGGTAACGATGAACCCGCGGAGCGTAAGTCGTCGAATTAATGCCAGACCCATCACCTTCGACACTTGATCCGGCCCGGGTGGCATTTCGGTCAAGTTGTAACTCGCGATCAGGCCCCAGATTGGCACCCTTGCAAAGTTATTCAGCAGAGGCAGTACCGCGTCAAATACTTTGCCGCCGACATTCTCAAAATAGACGTCGACCCCACGCGGACAGGCGGCTTTAAGCTCCTCAGATAATCGCTCGTTACGATGACTAAGGCATGCATCGAAACCAAGCGAGTCAACAACATATTTACATTTCTCGGCCGTACCGGCTATGCCGACCACACGACAGCCGTTAATTTTCGCAATCTGACCGACCACAGCACCAACAGCGCCAGACGCGGCCGATACCACAACCGTCTCACCTGTCTTTACCTTCCCGATATCGAGTAATCCCACATAGGCCGTGTGACCCGGCATGCCGAGCACTCCGACTGCTGTAGAAATCGGTGCGTCCGCCGGGTTCAACTTTCGAATACCCCGCCCGTCCGACAGCGCGTACTCTTGCCAGCCATTGCCACCCAAAACAAAATCGCCAACTCCAAACTCGTCGAGGTTCGACTCGACTACCTCGGACACAGTCCCTCCCGTCATAACGTCACCAAGTTCTAGCCCAGCGGCATAGGATGGACCTGCGTTCATTCGGCCACGCATATAGGGATCCAGTGACAGATAGATCGTCCGGCAGAGCATCTGACCATCACTCGGCCGCGGGACGGCAGTTTCCACTAACCGAAAGTCGCTGGTCTTTGGAAATCCCTGCGGCCGGGCGGCAATCTGTACCTGATGGTTAATATCTGTACTCATGTGGCATCTCCATTAGTTTGCGACAATCTACTGTGAGAATAACTAGTACCTCTAGTCATCGTGTTTTGTTTGATTGACCGAGACCTGACCACAATGCTCGTACTTTAATCGGAGAAACCCAAGTCGGACCGTAACCCTAGTATAATGCCAGCTTTCCTACTGAACGCTGAACCCACTCAGGAGATTTAAATGGTTGACCACATAGCGTATGTGTATGGATTCAATCTCATGAACGCGGAAACACTGGTGAAGGATGTAAGCGC
>CAZUZW010000066.1:12464-12913 GCA_964624855.1 uncultured Vicinamibacteraceae bacterium | reverse complement strand
TCAGAAACGCCTACTGTATCGAGTGTCCCTCGAACAACGTGATATCTCACTCCAGGAAGGTCCTTAACACGACCACCTCGGATCAACACAAGGGAGTGTTCCTGAAGATTATGCCCCTCACCCGGTATATAGCTGGTGACTTCAATTCCATTTGTCAATCGAACACGCGCCACCTTACGAAGTGCCGAGTTTGGCTTTTTAGGCGTTTGCGTAAAAACCCGAACACAACCACCCCGTTTCTGAGGACAACTTTGCAAAGCAGGACTCTTAGTCTTACTTAAGGTCCTCCTCCGGCCTTTCCGAACCAGTTGACTGATCGTCGGCAACACGGCTCCTTACATCTGGTGCCACGCCACACGCTCCGCGTATGCGGTGCACCGTCACGAAAACGGCCAAGGCCTAGAAGCTGTGGAGAGCCTCGACAGCTTGGCCCCTTTGACCAAGTTGAC
>CAZUZW010000066.1:0-12355 GCA_964624855.1 uncultured Vicinamibacteraceae bacterium | reverse complement strand
GTCGGAGACCCGAGCGAATCCCGAGTCACCTCAGCTGGAAAGAGACGCGACAGCACCTCTTTCGGACGGGTCGAAGTTAGATAGGGTTTCCCAACTCCGACAAAACCTTTCGACAGTACCACATAATCCGCATTCTAGTAAACCATTTAACCCCAGATTACTAGCTCAGAACCAACTTCTCAACGTGGAATTCTGATAGTCCTCACCCGCTATAGGCGACTAATCATGCTCCAATAAACTAATGTCGTTCAACGACTTCCAAGTCAGGTCGACCTATACGGTCTTCAGGTTCGTAATAGTTTTCAAGTTCACGCTCTACCTGGAGTTCGTCAAATGAAAGTTGTGGCGGGGGCGGAGGATCATCCTTCTCAATCTCAACCCGCTTATAAAAGTCGAATCCAGTCCCGGCAGGAATCAACCGTCCCATCGTGACGTTTTCTTTCAAACCACGGAGGTGGTCAACTTTCCCGGAAATAGAAGCTTCGGTCAATACCCGTGTGGTTTCTTGGAATGACGCAGCCGAAATAAAAGACTCTGTGGACAGAGACGCTTTGGTGATACCAAGCAACAGCGGGCGACCAGTCGCTGGTCGTCCACCGTCGGCAATGGTTCGTTCATTCTCCTCAGTGAATCGAACTTTATCAACCTGTTCGTCCACAAGGAACTCAGTGTCGCCGACGTCTTCAACCTTGACCCACCGCATCATCTGTCGAACTATAGTTTCAATGTGTTTATCGTTAATATTGACGCCTTGTAACCTGTAAACCTCTTGAATTTCATTGACCAGATAGCTATGAAGTTCCTTCTCACCTAACACACTCAAGATATCGTGCGGATTACTAGGACCATCCATAAGAGGCTCGCCCGCTTCGACGCGGTCACCTTCTTGTACGTTAACGTGCACACCTCGGGGAAGTGAGTACTCGCGTTGGTCCGCACCTCCCTCATCGGGAACAATAATCAATTGACGCATCCCCTTCACAATTCCACCATGTTTAACAACGCCGTTAATCTCACTAATCACGGCGGTTTCTCTTGGCTTCCTCGCCTCAAATAACTCGACAACCCTGGGCAATCCACCGGTAATGTCCTTTGTCTTTGTTGTCTCACGCGGAATCTTAGCCAAGACATCACCACCGTCGACCAAATCATCCTCCGACACCATTAAGTGAGCATGTGAAGGCATGTGATATCGGCGAAGGACCTTCTTCCCATCGGTTGAGCGAATCTCTATTGTCGGCTGCTTTTTCTCATCCGGAGAGTCAACAATGATGAGCCGCATCAAGCCTGTTACTTCATCAATTTCTTCATGCATCGTCATGCCCTCGACGATATCCTTGAATTTAACCATTCCTTTCTCTTCGGTAAGCATTGAGAAGGTGTACGGGTCCCACTCCACAAGAACTTGCCCGGGCTCAACTTGTTGTCCGTCATGTACACGAAGATTCGCGCCGTAAACAACTGCATACCGCTCGCGATCATGTCCCTGATCATCCTGGACTACCAGTGAACCCGTCCGATTCATAACAACGAGTGTTCCGTCTTTCTTTTCTACTACCTGAACACCTTGGAACTTCGCTGTCCCGGCATGTCTACTTTCAAGGGTCGACTGTTCAGAAACGCGGGATGCCGTACCACCTATATGAAAGGTCCGCATCGTCAGTTGGGTGCCTGGTTCGCCAATTGATTGAGCTGCGATTACACCTACGGCCATTCCCAATTCAACTAGTTTTCCAGTTGAAAGGTCTCGCCCATAACAGTTTGCACACACGCCGCGCCGCGAGGAACAGGTAAGCACTGACCTGATCTTTACTTTCTCCAGTCCAGATTCCTGAATCTGAGACGCCAATTCCTCACCAATCTCAGCATTAGGCCCCGCAATTATTTCATCGCTAAACGGATCCTTTACCCGGTCCAGTGTCACACGGCCAATAATGCGATCTCGGAGAGGCTCAATAATCTCGCCACTTTCGACTATTGCCCGCGCTTCAATCCCATCCAATGTGCCGCAATCAATTTCAGAAATAATTACATCTTGAGCAACATCGACTAGTCTGCGAGTAAGGTATCCTGAATCAGCAGTCTTCAATGCTGTGTCAGCAAGGCCCTTGCGAGCACCATGGGTAGAAATAAAATATTGCAGAACCGTGAGCCCTTCACGGAAATTTGCAGTGATTGGTGTTTCGATAATCTCGCCGGATGGCTTCGCCATCAAACCTCGCATACCAGCGAGTTGCCGAATTTGCTGCTTGCTCCCCCTCGCACCAGAATCAGCCATGATAAAGACTGGGTTAAAGGAGCTACTCAAACTCTCTTTATCCTCCATCTCACTGAACATCGCATCGGCGATTCTCTCAGTCACGTCGGACCAGAGAGCGATAATCTTGTTCTTGCGCTCACCGTATGTGATCGCACCAGCGAGGTACTGTTGCTCGACTGCCATTACATCGGCCTCGGCCTGTTTAACCAGTCCCTTCTTTTCCTTCGGAATGACCAGATCATCGATACCAATGGACAGTCCTGATTTCGTCGCATAATAGAATCCGAGATCCTTTAGGCGGTCAAGCATGGCTACCGTTGTTTTCAACCCGTGGCGAAGATATGAATACTGGACGAGTTGCTGGAGACCCTTCTTTTTGAACAAACCGTTCACAAAAGGAACACCTTCCGGTAGAGCATTATTAAAAACAACTCGCCCAACTGTTGTCTGAACAATCTTCCGGTCGAGTTTTTCAACTGAGCTGTGAAGAACATCCTGATCGTCACGCCCAACTGTCAGGTCCATAAAATCCCCAGTCAAACGAATCCGAATCGGTGTTAAAGTTTCGACGTCACCAGAATCTAAGGCAAGAAGGACTTCATCTTTGGATCCAAATACCCGTCCCTCTCCCTTTGCTCCGGGCTTGGCCTTGGTCAAGTAATAACAACCCAGCACGATATCTTGGGACGGAACAGCAATTGGTGCACCATTCGCCGGTGACATGATGTTGTTCGACGACATCATTAGAACCGAAGCCTCAATCTGCGCTTCAGGCCCTAACGGCACATGTACAGCCATCTGATCACCGTCAAAGTCCGCATTAAATGCCGTGCAGACCAGCGGATGAATCCGAATGGCCTTCCCTTCTACTAGGATTGGTTCGAAAGCCTGGATTCCCAAGCGATGAAGTGTCGGAGCCCGATTGAGCAACACTGGATGTTGGCGGATAACCTCCTCCAAGATGTCCCAAACTACCGGTTCGTGTTGTTCAACCATCTCCTTGGCCTGTTTGATAGTGGCAACCAAGCCCTGGTCTTCTAATCTGTTGTAAATAAATGGCTTGAATAGCTCAAGGGCCATCTTCTTAGGCAACCCGCATTGATGTAGTTGCAATTCAGGACCTACGACAATCACCGAACGGCCCGAATAGTCGACCCTCTTACCCAAGAGATTCTGCCTGAATCGACCCTGTTTACCTTTGAGTGTGTCGGATAACGACTTAAGAGGCCGATTGTTTGCTCCTCGCAACACGCGCCCGCGGCGACCGTTATCAAACAGTGCATCCACGGCTTCCTGAAGCATTCGCTTTTCATTGCGAATAATGACATCAGGTGCACGAAGCTCCATCAATTTCTTGAGTCTATTGTTTCGATTGATCACCCGACGATATAAATCGTTGAGGTCAGATGTTGCAAATCTGCCTCCATCAAGCGGTACAAGCGGACGAAGTTCCGGCGGAATCACGGGAATTACATCAAGAATCATCCATTCCGGACGGTTGGTCGATCGACGAAATGAATCGACAACCTTTAAACGTTTCGCATACTTCAATTTCTTCTGATTTGACGTTTCGGTTCGCATTTTTTCGCGAAGCTCTTGAGACAAATCGTCGATGCGAGCCCGCTTGAGCAATTCTTTAATTGCCTCCGCACCCATTTGGGCAGAAAACTGTGAACCGTATTCCTCCCGGGCTTTGCGATACTGCTCTCCAGTCAAAAGCTGGTTCTCTTTGAATTCAGTATCACCGGGATCGATGACTACGTAAGCTTCAAAATAGAGAACTCGTTCTAACTCTCTTAAAGAGATATCAAGGAGATGACCGATCCGACTCGGCAAACCCTTAAAAAACCAAACATGACTTACCGGAGTCGCCAGAGTTATATGCCCTAATCGTTCACGGCGAACCTTAGACTGCGTGACCTCTACACTACACTTGTCGCAGATCACTCCCCGATGTTTCATCCGCTTGTACTTGCCACAAAGACATTCCCAGTCTGTAACTGGGCCAAAAATCTTTGCGCAAAACAAGCCGTCACGCTCGGGCTTAAATGTGCGGTAGTTAATCGTTTCTGGCTTGGTCACTTCGCCGTGAGACCAAGACAAGATCTTCTCAGGCGAGGCAAGACTGATCCGTATTGCATCAAAATCAACGCTCAATGAGCTCCGGTCAGAATAACTGGGTCGCATGAAGTTCCTTTCAATCAGCCCTTACGATTTCTCTGGAAGAACATCTTCGAGGGTAGGGATGTCTTCGGTTTCCACCTCCGACTCGATGGGTTCTTCTATTGGCTTTTTTGATCTAATTAGGTCGACGTCAAGACAGAGCGCTTGTAACTCCCGAATAAGGACATTAAATGATTCTGGAAGACCCGGCGTAAAAGATGCATCTCCTTTAACAATCGCCTCATAGATCTTCGCTCTCCCCGTCACATCGTCCGACTTGGCTGTCAGAAGCTCTTGGAGAATATGGGCGGCACCGTACGCTTCGAGAGCCCATACTTCCATTTCTCCAAATCTCTGCCCACCAAACTGAGCCTTTCCACCCAGAGGCTGCTGAGTAATCAACGAATAAGGACCGATCGAACGCGCATGAAGTTTGTCGTCGACAAGATGGGACAACTTCAGCATGTAGATGTAACCAACCGTAACCTCTTGCTCGAACTGGTCTCCAGTCATTCCGTCGTAAAGAACGGTTTTACCACTCAAAGGCAAACCTGCTTTTTCAAGCCAAGCTTTTATTTCCAGCTCCTTCGCTCCATCAAAAACAGGGGTTGCAAAATACAGTCCCAAAGCCTGCGCAGCCCATCCTAAATGAGTCTCAAGAATCTGGCCTACATTCATCCGAGACGGAACTCCAAGTGGATTGAGAACGATCTCAACCGGAGTGCCATCCGGGAGATGCGGCATGTCTTCCTCTGGTAAAACCCGCGCTATCACACCTTTGTTGCCATGCCGACCGGCCATCTTATCTCCGACCGACAATTTTCGCTTCATTGCAACATAAACCTTAACCAACTTGATTACGCCAGGTGGCAGCTCATCACCACGCCGAATCTTTTCCTTCTTTTCTTCAAACAATTGCCTAATCACATCTACTTGTCGCTCTGTTCGTTCTTCGAGACCTCTCAATTCACTTTGAAGTTTCGAACTTTCACTACCGACTCGAACTTTAACTAGGTCTAAATAGGCCAATTCAGAAATCACATCCTCCGTGAGAATCGTGCCCTTACTTAATAATTTCTCAGTGCCATATTCATTAAACAGGTCACGGGTTAGTTTCTGACCGTCAACCATTCCCGTGAGTCGTTTCTTAACTTCATCGTGCAAGATACGGACCTCGTCTTCGAGGTTTTTCTCCATCATCTCGAGCTCTTCAGCTTCGATCGATTTTGCTCGCTCGTCCTTCTCAATACCCTTCCGCGAAAAGATCTTCACGCCAACAACTATTCCTTCGATACCGGGTGGACAAAGTAACGATGCATCACGTACATCGCCAGCCTTTTCACCAAAGATGGCACGGAGCAATTTCTCTTCCGGAGTCAGCTGAGTCTCGCCCTTTGGCGTAACCTTTCCGACCAAAATATCTCCAGGTTTCACATACGCCCCGATACGAATGATGCCACTTTCATCAAGATCCTTAAGAAATCCCTCAGAAACATTTGGAATATCTCGAGTAATCTCTTCCGGACCTAGCTTGGTATCACGCGACTCTATGTCGAATTCTTCAATATGAATCGAAGTGTAGTAGTCGTCTTTAACGAGACGCTCCGAAACCAAGATGGCGTCCTCGAAGTTATAGCCGCGCCACGGCATAAAAGCTACCAACACATTTTGCCCGAGCGCCAACTCACCTACTTCTGTGCTCGGTCCGTCCGCCAACACCTGCCCCTTAGTCACTTTCTGGCCGACTCGGACGATCGGTTTTTGATTAATGCAGGTGTTTTGGTTTGAACGACGAAACTTAGTCAAGTTGTAAATATCAGCACCCAAATCTTTGGACTTATCAAGCTCAGGATCGTCACCCTCTACTCGCACTACTACCCGCTGCGAATCGACATAGTCTAGGGTTCCACCCCGTCGAGCTACTACCACGGCACCAGAATCTCGCGCCGTGATGAACTCCATACCAGTACCGACAAATGGTGCTCGTGCACGCAAGAGAGGAACGGCCTGCCGTTGCATATTCGAGCCCATCAAGGCCCGATTCGCATCATCATTCTCAAGGAACGGGACGAGCGAGGCAGCCACGGAAACCAACTGCTTGGGCGAGACGTCTATGAACTCAACTTTATCTCTTGGCGCTAATAAGAAATCACCAGCCTGCCGACAATTGATTCGTTCATCAATCAGATTACCGTCCTCATCTAATCTCGCATTAGCTTGGGCAATCAGATATCGGTCTTCTTCCCAGGCCGAAAGATAAAACGAGTATGGTTCAAGATCAGCCGGCCGTTTCCCTTTCTTAGTCTTTATCGCTTCGTTCTCTGCTTCAGCTTTCTCTGCGCTAACAGTCTGCCCCGTCTTTAGTTTTGTACCACCGGAGTTAACAACCCTAACGAAATCAACCGCTCGACCATCTTCAACTCGCCGATATGGTGACTCGATAAACCCGAACTCATTTATGCGCGCATAACAAGACAATGATGAGATGAGACCAATATTCGGACCTTCGGGTGTCTCAATTGGACATATACGGCCGTAATGCGTCGGGTGGACATCTCGAACCTCGAATCCAGCTCGCTCCCTAGACAAACCACCAGGACCCAACGCGGACAAGCGTCGCTTATGAGTGATCTCAGACAAGGGATTCGTCTGGTCCATAAACTGCGACAATTGAGATGATCCGAAAAACTCACGAATGGCCGCCATGACCGGTTTAGCATTAATCAAATCGTGCGGCATAGCGGTTGCCATCTCTTGATACACGGACATCTTTTCCTTAATTGCCCGTTCCATACGAACCAGACCAATTCGAAACTGGTTCTCTAAAAGTTCACCAACTGACCGCACGCGACGGTTTCCAAGGTGATCAATATCGTCGACGTTGGTCGGATTCCGGCGAAGCTTCAACAAATAGCCGATAACCTCGTAAAAATCCTGTGGGTGCAAGATTTTTTCATCGAGAGAAGTCTCAAGGTCGAGTTTTGTATTCAGTTTTAATCGACCTACTCTTGAAAAATCATATTTCTGTCGATTGAAGAACATGCTCTCAAAGAGAGATCTCGAACTCTCAAGAGTGGGTGGGTCACCCGGCCGAAGTCTTCGGTAAATTTCAACTAGAGATTCTTCGTGACTTCGAATGGGGTCCTTCCGGAGCGTTTCAGAGATAACCGGGCCCGCTTCGTCGCGTTCTGGAAAGAAAACTTCCAATTCCTTAACTTTCTTTTCCTGAACCATTGAAATAGTCCGAGGCGTAACCTCCTCATTGGCCTCGAGAACAACTTCTCCAGTTTCCGGGTCGACAACGTCAGTCGAAGAGAATGCACCCTCAAGTTCCGTGTCAGACACCTCCACTGAATTTATGTTGGTCTGCAACAAGGCAGCGATCGCGGCTTTCGTGATCTGCCTGCCCTTATGCACCGTAATATCAGATTTTGGAATCTTCAAGTCTTTACCGGCTCGACGCCCAACCAAACTGTCACTCACCGCCCAGTGGAGTGTTCCCTTCTTAATAGAGATTCGCTCAACTGGATGGAAAGCCTTTATGATCTCGTCGGCACTACGCAAGCCGAGAGCACGAAGAAACACTGATGCCAAAAATTTCCGCTTGCGATCGATACGGACATACAAAAGGTTCTTCGCGTCGTACTCAAATTCAACCCAAGAACCGCGATAAGGAATGATCTGCGCAACAAAAGCCGCTTTGTCTTCGGAATGAAAAAAGGCTCCCGGCGATCGATGCAATTGAGACACGATCACCCGCTCGGTTCCGTTGATAATGAAAGTACCATTTGCGGTCATCAATGGAATATCGCCAAAGTAGACTTCCTGCTCTTTGATGTCGCGAATAGTTTTTACCCCTGTGTCTGGATCCTTATTCCAAACAACCAATCGAATTGAAACCTTGAGCGGCACAGCATAGGTCATGCCTCGCTCTTGACACTCCTCAACGTCGTACTTGAGTTTCATACTCACCGTGGTGTTACACACATCACAAACTACACCGCGGGCCTCGTTAGACTTGCCGCATGAAGAACAAACAACCTGATGATCGCCTAATGGATTAACCTCCAGAAGTGTGGCGCACCCAGTACATGGCTGGCGCAGGTTCTGAAGACCTGTCAACTTTCCGCACTTGCACTCCCAATTACCAATCGAATACTCAATAAACTCAAGCGAAGAGTTCTCTCTGAAGTCGCTAATCGGAAACACTGACTTAAAGACTGACTGTAAGCCGGCGTCCTCTCGTTCGTTTGCGAGACGGTTCATCTGCAAAAACCGCTCGTACGACCTCTTTTGAATCTCGATCAGATTCGGAATTGGAACAGTCGTAGAGATTTTTGAAAAGTTAATACGTTCTCGATCGGCACTTTTTGGAAAGGTGTACACAGCTATATCCTCGTCCTGGACCGGGTTCAGTCGTAGTGAATATCGTGCGTAAGCTGTAGCAACGAATCACCGCGCCGGGTTTCGACCTTGGTCGCTTCCCATGTCGGTACGTCTGGTCCTGCTTGTAAGGGTCTGCATCTAATGAACCAGCTACCTCCATCACACTCAGCGCAAATCTTACTTAATCTCAACTTTCGCGCCGACTTCTTCAAACTTCTTCTGGAGTGCTTCGGCTTCGTCCTTCGCGATATCTTCTTTTATCGCTTTTGGTGCCGACTCAACCAGATCCTTTGCTTCCTTCAAGCCAAGACTGGTGACTTCTCGCACCGCCTTGATGACATTGATCTTCTTGGCACCCACCTCAGTCAGCGTTACAGTAAATTCTGTCTTTTCCTCATCTGCCGCTGCGGCTCCACCTTGTGCAGCGGCACCAGCTACTGCAACCGGCATTGCTGCCGCGGCAGACACGCCGAGCTCCTCTTCGAGGGTTTTGACCAGCTGAGATAGTTCGAGGACAGATATCCCCTTGATATAATCGACGACTTGTTCCTGGGTCACGTCAGACATTGTTACTCCTTCACCTCAATAGTCAGAAAACACAACTGAAGAGCCCTAGGGATATACGCCGCTCTAGCCACCTGCGTAATACCATAGACTGACTGCTCTCATTGTCAGTTCTATCTTCTGTATTCTTCATCTATTCGCCTTGTTTCTTCTCTAATTGACTCAATACACTGACTAAATCTCTTGGAACTGCACTCAACACACGAACCAGTTGACTGGCCGGAGCCTGCAAAAGCATAAGTAATTTGGCATACAACTCTTCCTTACTCGGCAAGTCAGCAAGATCTGACACCTCGCTGGGTTGAATTGCCTGGCCCTGAATAATCGCCGCTTTAACGGAGAGAGTCGAAGCACCTTTTGAAAATTCAACCAAGGCCTTAGCGAGTAAGACTGGATCATCATTACTGCAGGCGATCGCTGTTGGCCCTTTGAAATGACCATCCAAAGACTCGAACGGCGTTCCTTTTATCGCTCGAATGGCTACCCGATTCTTCACGACCGTATAACTGCCATGCGCAGCATTCACTTTGCGACGTAACTGGGTGGCCTGCAGAACATCAAGACCCTTAAAATCGAGAAGGATCGCACTAGTGGAATCGACTAGTTTACCAGCAAGATCTTGGACACGCTCTTCTTTAACCGCTCTAGTAAGTGCCATTCAATAAAATCCTAGTCGACAACTTCCACGTTCGTGCTGTCCACCCGAACACCCGGCCCCATCGTCGACGACAGAGATATACCTTTTACATACTTACCCTTGGCCGCAACAGGCTTGGCTTTAATGACACTAGAGACTAGTGCCTGAGCATTTGCCAGAAGATTTTCTGTTGCAAACGAAGCTTTTCCGATTGGAACGTGCACGATGCCGGCCTTATCGACACGATATTCGACTTTTCCGGCTTTGATTTCCTCAACAGCCTTTGACACATCCACGGTCACCGTTCCAGTCTTTGGATTTGGCATTAAACCTCGCGGCCCAAGCACTCGCCCCAGTTTTCCAACCGACCTCATCATGTCTGGTGTTGCCACAACCGAGTCAAAATCCATCCAACCTTTCTGAATCCTATCGACCAACTCTTCGCCACCAACGGTATCAGCACCAGCGGCTTCAGCCTCTTTCTGCTTCTCCGCCGACGCGATTACTACCACACGTTTCGTGCGACCAAGACCATGCGGGAGAACCACCGTACCACGCACCATTTGGTCGGCATGTTTAGGATTAACTCCAAGGCGAATGGCCAACTCAACTGATTCATCGAACTTCGCGAACTTAATGTTCTGCACAAGAGGAATCGCTTCTTCAAGTGAGTAAAGCCTCTCATCAACGTTGGCTTTCGCAGCCTCAAATTTTTTTCCGGTTCTTGCCATGACTGATCTTGAACTCCAACGCTCAATCTTCGACGTCGATACCCATTGACCTTGCCGTTCCCTTGACGATCTGCGCTGCCATTTCAATTGAATCGGCATTTAAATCAGGCATCTTGGTCTTAGCTATTTCCTCCACCTGCTGTCGAGTCACCGTCCCCACCTTGGTCCGATTCGGTTCCCCAGAGCCTTTAGCGATATTCGCCGCTCGTTTAAGAAGAACTGCGGCTGGCGGCGTCTTCGTAATAAAACTGTATGACCGATCTTGGTAGACCGTTACCACGGCCGGAATAATCAACCCGTCCTGTCCAGCGGTTTTCGCATTGAACGCTTTACAGAAATCCATGATGTTCACGCCATGAGGGCCGAGAGCAGTTCCAACCGGTGGCGCGGGGGTCGCCTTGCCAGCTGCGATCTGAAGTTTCACCTGACCAATTGCCTTCTTTGCCATCCGATTACAGCTTCTCCACTTGCAGGAAATCCAACTCTACAGGCGTTGAACGACCAAAAATCGTGACCATTACTTTGAGCGTATTTCGATCAATGTTGACATCATCGACAGTCCCATTAAAACTCGTAAATGGTCCTTCATTAATCCGCACTTGGTCACCACGTTCAAACGTATATTTTGGTTTTGGTTTCTCCGCCGCGACTGTCACCTGGTGCAGAACCTGATCGACCTCCTCCGTAGTAAGAGGTGTCGGTTTAGCACCTGCTCCGACGAAACCCGTGACCTTCGGTGTGTTTTTCACCACATGCCAAGCATCATCGGACATAATCATCTCAACCAAGATATAACCTGGAAAGAATCGCTTCGAACTGACGACCTTCTTCCCACCGCGCATCTCGACCACGTCTTCCGTTGGAATTAAAACCTCACCAATCTCGTTCTGAAGACCATACGCCTGAACTCGCTGATGCAACGACTCTGACACCTTCTTCTCAAAACCGGAATAGGTGTGCACGATGTACCACTGCTTGGTTGCAACGTCGGTCATGATGCTCCGAAAGTTCTGAAGATCGTTCCAGTAACGGTATTCAGAAACAAATCGATCCCCCACAGATACAGACCAAAGACCACACATGTCACGATAACAACCAGCGTCGTCGCTTGGACCTCTTTCCATGAGGGCCATGTCACACGTTCCATCTCGTTTCTTACTTGCGCGAGAAAGGTACGACTCCGATCCCACCAGCCAAACATTCCCTTTGGGCCGGTTACCGTCTCTCTCGCGCGTTCCACCATCGCCGATTTCACGTTGCACCCTCATTTAACGTCATACACACAAACGGAGAACCAAAAACTGGCAGGCCAGGAGGGGCTCGAACCCCCAACCCCCGGTTTTGGAGACCGGTGCTCTTCCAGTTGAGCTACTGGCCTTCGCCTGACTACTTCGTCTCACGATGCGGTGTGTGCTTTCGGCACCACCGACAGTATTTCTTCATCTCTAGACGATCAGTCATCTTGCGCTTGTTCTTCGTCGTGTTGTAGTTACGCCGTTTACACTCGGTACAAGCCAAAATAATAATGTCGCGCACAGCTTGAAACCCTCTGCTTGAGTTCAGGTCGCCATTCGACCAACTACTCGATAATCTCGGTAATCGTTCCAGAACCCA
>CAZUZW010000065.1:0-13041 GCA_964624855.1 uncultured Vicinamibacteraceae bacterium | reverse complement strand
AATGACTACTCACCTCAAGCTACGCTAGACGCGACCCATCATGTTATCGCCCAACGAACACCTCACAACCAGTCGCCACACACGCCGCGTATGTATTGCTTCGGTCTTACTTCTCATCCTACTCTTCAAGTCACCTAGTCTGGCCCAAACACCAAGGCTCGCCACTGGAAATTGGACTCGTGGGCTAAGTGGCGGGTGGGGGCATTCGTGGACGCCTGGCTACGGTAAGACTAAAACCGATATCCAGCTCGTCGCCTTTCACCCTCAACTCGGGCGGTTCGTCACCGACCACCTAGAACTCTACGGAGAGGGTTCGCTGTTCCTCTACTACGAGCCAACTGTCACAATCAGCGGCGGACTTGCCGCCATCGGTGGTCGCTATCACTTCTGGAACGACCGTGGATGGACTCCCTACGCCATAGGCATCGCTGGTTTGATCTGGAACCCTCTAGACATTCCTGAGCTAGATCGGGTCTTCAACTTTCAGATAATTCATGGTGCCGGCATTCGATTTGTTCCGCCGCGCGGCCCTGGATTGATGATCGAATTCCGCAACCATCACATCTCAAACGCCGGCACGGCAGGAAAGAATCTTGGAATCAATGCCGCAACCTTGATGGCGGGTGTACAGTGGGTGCTCCGTTAACTCAAGGTAGAAACAGAAACCGTCCATCTGTTCACCCTTTACTTCTATCTATTGGCCCCCCGCGGCATCCTCAGCCCGTGCACCGCTCAGAATATTAGCCCCGCCGTAATTCCCCTCGTGGCACGCAAACTCGTAAATAGGCCCCGTAGTAGTCCCGGCAGCAGCCTGATCTGTCGTCAAATACATTTCAACCGTCCACGGACTGGTAAACCGCACCGGATCAGTGACAGTCACGCGATACAACATGGTTTTATCGTCAACCCTAGAAAACCGCTCAACTAACTGCAATGTCTCAGACGCCCCTCTCCAGATCTCGTTAAAACGGTAATCCTTCCATTTGTCCACAAAATTTGTCGACTCGACAACCAGCGTATCTCCTTCCCATCGTCCTCGGAGGTCTCCATTCCACTGGCGAATATCTGAATCCACATGCGGTCCGGCATCAATGGGGATAATCCGCCGTTCGCGATACATTTCGTGGAGAATTACTAGGTGGTCAGCTGTCTGGACAATCTGGTGATTAGGGTTATAACCCAGCCAAATCATCTCCAGCGGTCCGTCGCCTAAACAGCGTTCACCTGTGTCCAAGTCAAGATGAGAGTCGTAAGGTGGAGCACCATACTCCCGCTGGTACCGGAGTGTCTCCTGTCGGTAGGGAATCCGTCCATCTGACGGCTCGACAACAAGTGAGGTGCGCCGGGTCGGATAGATCCATGTACCCCCATCGAAATATTGCGGGTTGTAGGTACCAACACCAAATTGCTGTCCCGGTTGAATCTGGTCAAGTGGCCGACCAGTAACGGGATCAACATTGGGAGTAAAATTTTGGCTCAGATCCTGCTGTTTCTGCTGAACAGCGCTCTGCTGAAGAGCGGCCGCATCTTCTTCGCTCAGAAATTCTTGGCCAGCGTAGCGTTCTGGGCGTTCCAAACTGATTTGCGTCCCGGAGGTCCACACCCCCTGTAAATCAGGTGCGCCCCATGGGGTTCGAGGCGAATCAGTATCCTGCGCCTGACCGTAGGCCAAGCTAACGCCAAACCCTATCACCAGACACGCAATGGACCCGAAGCGTACTGCTCTAAGACCACGTTTCATGTGAACCTCCAAATTCATGAACCAGATTAATAGTGATTAGACCATATAAATGCACTTTTAACCTGAAAATATTTTTGGCGATAGCATCAAGAAAACTGAGTCCAGCCAAGGGTGCTGACTGGACGATTTTCACAAATACACTCCATAGAAAAGAGAATCGGCATTCCCTCTAACTCGTACTCTCTTCTACGATGTGATTAGCCTAACTAGAAGAGCGCCGTTGACCGACGGGTCCAAGGACGCCCTTTGGCTTTCGAGGTCTCCTCAACGTTGGCGACATAGGCACCAGCTTGCGTCAACACATGGTGAAGATCATTTCCGACACTAATCAGCGAAAACTCCTTATCAAGAAACTCACCTACCCGCTCAGTTCCAAACAGAAACAGGCCCAGAATGACGTCGTTCTGCTTGGCCGCCGCACGGAGCTTATCTGTAGCATCCTGAAGCTCATCAGAAAAGTACATGTCAGGAAATTGATATTTTTCGTAGAGTCCCATGGACATGCAAAGATCGTTTTGTCCAAGAAATAGCAAATCAACGCCAGGAACGGCCGCAATCTCATCGATATTTTTTATGCAGTCTGCGGTTTCCACTTGTAGCGCGCAGATCACATTGTCATTTGCTGCACCCGCATACCCAAGTAACCCGTCTTTATTCATACTCCGTTGCGGGAAATAGACAGACCGAGTACCAGCGGTTGGGTAGCGACAGCAGCTGACCGCCTGACGAGCCTCCTCAGCAGTATTGATGTATGGAACAAGCACACCATCAGCTCCAACATCAAGAGACTGTTGAATGCCGCCTCGATCATGGGCGCCCGCGACACGCACCAGTGATTTCGCGCCACCACCTGCAATACCGCCAATCATTGTGGACAGGGTCTCGAACCCCATCGGCCCATGCTGCGTGTCCACAAGTAACCAGTCGTAGCCGCTGTGCGCAAGTTGCTCGACCACGGTCGGACTATGTGAATTCACAAACAGACCCAATTTCGGTGTACCAGCGCGCAGTTGCTTCTTGAATTCCGCTCCAGTCAACACGTCAGTCATTTTTAAAAGCCTCCTTCGGTTCAGTTGTAAACCGCTCTAGAACAAACCATCCGACAACCAAAAACTACCGTAATCCCATTAAAACCTGAACAGCCGATTAAACTTCACAATGAAGGCCCGGTTTTCAGGCTGAGTAAATCGGTTCGGAACCAGAGTGTCTCGCTCCTCGTTATACACCACAAACAACTCGCTCCCCGGTCGATACTCCCATCGAAGGCGAACATTCGCACTCAGCGAATTCATGCTCGAATTGTATTGTAGTAGCGCACTAACAAACATCAACGGCGTAACCGTATAGGTGGTTCGAGTCGTCACCAAGTTGGTCACAAAATTCGCCTCAGGCAATGAGACTCGGTTATATGACAGACCCGGTTCGACCGACAATTGAGGAGTTACCTCGATCCGCGACCGATTGAGACTGAGAGTGGTCTTATCGCCATGGTAAAAGGTTCCGTGCTGAAGTGACACCATTCCGGCGAACAGACGCTGCGGACCAAACGTATAGGACAATGCGGCGTCCTGAAAGCCATACCCGCCAACAGGAATCTTGACGCCAGGTGCAATCCCAAAAGGTCGTTTTAGAAACTCATAACTCCTGGTGTAGGTCAGATCAAAATTATCTGCGTTTTCTAGTTCGACACCGAATTGTCCCTGATTCTCGCGGCTTTCAAGTAGACCGAGTCGGTCAAGTACATACGCAACCTGACCCTGAAACGTTAACTTCCGAATACTGGCAATCCGATCCGGCCGTGGACTGAATCGAAAGAGACCAAATCGACGGTCAAAGTTGTCTCGACGCAAAAAGCCGACCTCAGGCGCAAAATCAGCGCCGACAACCAACCGTTCAGCTTTCACACCATATCGATCCCCTTCGTAGTCCAGCTCGGCCTTATAACTCAGATCATCCTTGCCTTGGCCAGGTACGTCAGTTTTGGCCCAGTAGGTATTAATGTTCAGACTGTCATAGAACGAAAACACGCCGTCGACGCCATAGCTTTGGCTCGATCCGAGTCCTGATTTCGACACAGACCGCCCCGTGTAAAGAAAGCCGATATTGCTTCGCCGTAAAATGTCGCTCCGCAAGCGAGCGACAGTAAAATTAGTCGCCCGAACACTACGTCCAGGAACATCGCCCGTCTGAATATTCATCAGACCGACATTGAAGCGTCCCACCCGTCCAGTAATTCGTCCCCCAACATCCATGGGAACTTCCTGCCCCCCATCCAAACCGATCTCACGGCTATAGAACAGCACGGGGGTATCAGTTCCCCCGCCTCTGGGTCCGCCACTCCGCGAACCCCCGAATGCAAATACGCCTTGGTTCTCCAGAAAGAACTCCCGTTTTTCCGGAAAAAACAAACTGAAACGCGTAAGATTCACCTGCTGTTCATCGGCCTCCACCTGGGCAAAATCCGTATTGACCGTCACATCGGCAACCAAGTTCTGAGTGATTCCGTATTTAACGTCGAAACCCACATCACCAGTCGCAACATTCGCAAGACCTGGCAAATCAACAAGCTGCGTCCCGGCCACCTCAGAAATTGCGTACGGTTTCAATTCCAGCGTGCCACGGGTACGCACAGGAGCCTCTAGGCCAACCATCGTGGCAGACAATGACTGCATGAACTGACCGGGAAGTCCACGAGCTGCGGGCAGTTGCGTCAGGGAGGACATTTCATTCTTCCAACGGACGACACGGCGGGCATTAAACCCCCACGTCTGCGAACGGCCAGCCCGATATCGTAGTGACTGAAACGGAATGGCCGCTTCCATGGTCCACCCTTCGTCAAAGCGCCCCGTCTGAACCTCCCAGATCGGGTTCCAGTCGCCGTTCCACAGCCGTTCGTCCGTCACCTGGCCGTCCATGCGACCGCCAATCGGTGTTACGTTAAAGATCACACCGTTGCGACGATCGTAAAACGTATCAAAAGAGATATGGAGACCTTCGTTCCGAAGGATGTTGAAATTGTCACGGCGCATCTCGTTGACAACCCACTGTGATTCCGGAGCGGAATCCCACGCTCGGGCACTCACATAAACATTGCTCTCGTCAAAAGAGACCCATACTTCGGTTTTCTCAGTTGCAGGAGCCCCTTCATCAGGCTCCTGTTGAACAAAATCTGACCATGCCTCCACTTCGGTATAAAACGACTCATCCAGCGTCCCATCGATATTCAGTGGAGCCCTGAGTCGCTGAGCGCGAACGGTCGCACGACCGGCCGAGTCTCTATTAATGACTGCCGGAGGCATGGGTGGCGCAGGTCCATCGATCGAAACAGCCTCGGCTTCGGTAACCGATGACACCGCCATGTCAACATCGACCGGGTCAGGTCGTGACGCCGACTGATCAGGAGGACGAGGCGCAGTAGCCTCAAACTCGGCTCCGCCACTATCTTGGGTTGTTACGGTGAGCCTGGGGTTTTGAATTCGCTCCCATATTTCAGCACCCAACTGATCCTGCAGCAAAAACAGATCGTCGAGTTCACCATCGAGTTTCACCACTTGCACAACACCAGTCAACATGTATGTCAGTTGGCCAATGATGCGAACCGAAGAACCCAACCGTTGATAGTTGCCCGTAAGCAGCCAGTCCGAATCCTCTCCGACCGCAGTTCCTTCTTGCTCGGTCATTAGAACCCTGACATTCCCTGAGACCAGTAAGTCGGCCGCAACACTATCAGCGATGCCAATGCCAATCCATCTCTCGTCTTCGACGCCAGACAGGTTGACAAAGCGCTCAATCGACACAGTCACCTCATTCAGTTGTCCAGCCACCGGATGAACCGCGAACAGAAGGCAAAACACCAGCAAGCCACAGACAGTCCACGTCTTAGGCACGACATCCATACCTCGAAAAAATGCCCCTTCTGCCAAAATCACTAATCTATGGCTCCATTCGCTGAGACCGTTCAATGAAGAATCATTCCTACGCATCAATCGATGACCGATCACAATATCACTGAATAAGACTGTACATCGTTTCACAACACGTCGTAGAATTCGTCTCAGAGAGACCGTGAAAAGTGCTCGTCGTAAGAATCACTAGAATCTGCTGAGCACTTGACGAACCAACTCTCCACAGAACCACGATGCAGAGGACGGCCACAATTTTTATAGCTCTCGGTGTTCTAGGGCTTCTGACTACTGGATTAGCTGCGCAAGAGTCGAATTGGGACTATTGGGGCATAGATTTTGCGAACTCCGGTGCGACCGAGGCGCAACCGCCTTTCATCCGAGGTGTCACGGCGCTCCATCTCCATATGTTTGAAGATGCCGAAGCACATTTCCAACAGGCACAACGTGTAGACCCAGATTTCGCCATGGCTTACTGGGGAGAAGCCATGGCGCACAATCAGCCCATCTGGCGCATACAGCGTCGCGACCAAGCCCTAGCCATTTTGGAGCGACTCGGATCCACCCCCACCGAACGTGCAGCAAAAGCCCCAACTATCAGAGAAAAGGATTACCTCGCAACGCTCGAGATACTGTATGGCACGGGCGACAAATACGCTCGTGACGTGGCCTACGAGCAGGCGATGCGTCAACTCAGCGAACGTTATCCGGATGACACGGAAGCACTGGCGTTTTGGACCCTCTCCCGGGTCGTGCTTTTTCCGCGAACGAGAGTAGGGATGCAACAACGCATGAGGACTGCCGCTCTTGCTCAGGAGATCCTCAAACGAAACCCACATCATCCTGGTGGAGCCAGGTATCTCATCCAAGCTACTGACGATCCGATTCACGCCGAACTCGGACTCATTGCAGCCGAAATGTTGGTCGACGCACAACCGCAATCGTCGACCGCCCGCCACCTCCCAGGGCATGTCTTTATTCAACTCGGTCGATGGGCCGAGGCGGCCAAGCAACATATGACTGCGTTTGATGCCTCAATGCAATGGACCACCGCACACGGGTATACGCTCCAAGAGCTCAACGATCACAACTACGTTCACTTGCTCAACTACGGGCAGTATTGCCATCTCCAGCTGGGACAATTAGAAAAGGCTCGCGACATCATCGACTTGACCCGTCGTGACTATCGCCGGAGCGACCAATCGCCAACCATCGGTCATGCCTTAGCAATCACAAGCGCCCGATACCTGATCGAAACGGCTGACTGGGAAATGACAGCTGAACTCGCAGTGACTGCCAAGCGTGATCAATTCGACAACCATCCTGGTCTACACCTCGCCCTCGGCCTAGGTGCCGGCTGGACCGGACAAGTCGAACTGGCACGGGCATCGCTGGCATGGCTTGCCAGATTCGACACGACTCGTGGCGCTATCATGCGCCATCAAGTGGCGGCACTGATCCGTCGAGCAGAAGGCGACATAGAAGGCGCACTGGAGTTACTAGCCGAGGCAGTCAATCTCGAAGACGCAACTATCGCCTTCACCCATTTGGGAGTGAATGCATACCTCATGAAACCCTCGCACGAGCTCTACGGCGAGGTGCTCTTAAGTGGCAAACAACCGTCTGAAGCCCTCGACCTGTTTGAAGCAGCCCTGATTCGCTACCCTGGCCGGACGGCCTCGTTACTCGGTGCAGCCCGTTCAAGCGCTGCAGTTGGTAACCGTGACCTCGCGCGGCGATATTATTCGGCGGTGCAAAAGAATTTTCTGGACGCCGACCCGAAGCACCCAATTGCTCAGGAACTTCTGGCATTCCTATCCAAGTGAAGACTTGTCGTTAATCGAAAGATTCACCAGGGTCGACGCGGAGACACTGGTCTACGAATACACGGTCACGGACCCATCCATGTGGACGCACCCGTAAACTGCACAACTCCCCATGCAGAAAAACGCCGACCAGCTTTACGAATATGCGTGCCATGAAGGCAATTACAGCATGGCGACCATACTTCGCGGCGCACGGCTTGAAGACATTGCGGCCGAAGACGAGAGACGGTAGCGAGGGTTAACTGACGACCTCGACAATCTCAATCCGAACACCTTCTGGGCTCACCACAAACGCGATTATCAGTTCTTGCCCAGCACTGTTCGTAATCTCACGTGGCCCGAAGTCCAGCTCAATGCCCTTGTCCTGAAGCATGGCGACAAAAACATCCATATCGTCAACTTCCCACCCGAGATGGTCGAATGATCGCCCGGCCGTCGGAACCAGTGCTCCGTCACGCTGCTGACCGACCAACAACCACAAACCGTCGTTGTAGCGAAGACCAGTCAAGCGCCCTTTCAATCTGTCACGCTCGCCGCCGAAGAGGTCTTCGTACCAAGCAAGGGTTCTGTCTGGATCGTCAGACCGTAAATGAATGTGGTGGAAACCTAGCCACTCATGATCCTCGACCACTTCGATTTTGGTCCCCCACGGGTCCTCTACAAATGACAGCTTAAACAGGCCTTCGACGTCGCGAATGTCCTCCAGAACATTGACGCCTGCTGCCCTCCACCCAGCCATCTTGGCTTCGAGATCAGGAAACGAGAAGCCAATGTGGTCCATACCGGTACCAACACTGGGCCCGGCCGGTTCGACACCGTCGGTGTAGAACAGTATCTGGATATTGTCGACTTGGCAGGCCCCTGCACGGCCATAGTCTTTGCAGTCCATATGTTCCATGTACCACGCGGCGGCCGCGAGTGCATCCGGAGACCGGTGGTGAACGTGGTGATAGACCTCGGCGGTGGCTGTCGAGGGGAAACCAGTTAATCCGATCGCAAATAAACTGAACAGTAATGCCTTGCCTGTCATAAGATTCCTTCCGCCCTACCGGCCGTCAAACAAATAGCCAGCTATGCTCGTCAAGCGTCCTTCTTCAACTTCAAAATCGCTGTATTCACTCGGCAGACGGTACGAACGAATAAATTCTTCAACTGACTGACCAGCCGCCTTCGCCCGTTGTGCCTGCATCACAACGTCGTTGTAGAACCCACTGGAGTCAACGAAATCACTCCACGTATGTACCGCGGTGGCATGGCCAGGTATGACCCTATCCACATTGCGGATACCTGCAACTGCCTTCTGTAGTGTTGACCCAAAGTCAGTCGCACTGCCATTTCCATTCACCGCATCAATGAACGGCAACCCTTTGCGAGCAAACATGTCCCCGGTGTGCATCGCGCCAGCCGCCCGAAACACAACAAACGTATCGCCGTCGGTATGGCCCCGCCCGAAGTGATAGAGGTCTATCTGATTAGACCCGCTCAACAGAGACAAGTGATCCGAATACGTTGTCTCAGGTAGATATTTTTCGTTCGCCCCCTTAAAGGCGTCGCAATTCGTCACCGGTTCGCAATTGGCTCGTGCCATCTGCGCCCGCGCATTCTCATGCACAACAAAATTCACCGTGTCTGCAAATTCAACGTTTCCGCCACTGTGGTCGTAATGATTATGCGTGTTAATAATCGTCGTCACGGGCTGATTGGTGATTCGCCGGACCTCCGCGAGGATATCCTGTCCGTAACCATTAATCTTGGTATCGACCAGCACCACTCCACTATCAGTTACGAAAATTGCCGTATTGCCACCACCACCCATGCCGTCAACGGAGGAGGCGTTAGACAGCATGTAGAGATTCTCGGCAACGTCATGCAGTTCCAATGCTACGCGCTCTTGGCGAGCTTCCTGTGTCGCGACAGCCAACACGGTTCCCACTATCGCCAGTGTCGCCAGACAACTACTCCGTCTCATCCATCTGCCCTCCACACCTATACGTAGAACTCGCCAAATCCCTGCATCTACAACACCAGCAACCGTATCTACCTTGTTTCCGTTGCGGCGTCTTCTGCTCGCCCACCGGCGAGAATCCCTTCCATGCCGTAGTTCCCCTCATGGCACGCGTACTCGAAGATCGGCTGGTCCATGCGTTCAAAGGGATACGCGACCGTCCAAGACCTCGTGTACATCTGTGGGTCACTAACCTCTATCTCGTATTCGATAGTTTCCTCGTCAACACGGGTAAAACGCTCAACAAGGCGCATACCCTCTCCCGAACCACTGGCCGAGTTAAAGATTGACCACGGCTGCAATGCGCTCACCTTGTCATGGACATTCGTGGTCGTCACGACCAAGGAATCACCATCCCAACGTCCTCGCGCCACCCCATTCCACTGGCCGATATTCTCTGAGACCGGCGGAAGATCGTCCAACGGGATGATACGAGTTTCATGGATTTGCTCATGAACTATCGCGACATAACCAGGCGCCTGAAGTACATGGATATTGTTGTTGTAACCGCGCGGAAACATCGCATTGGGCATTCCACCACGCGTCACGCACCGCTCCCAAATATGTCGGTCCTCCCAGGAGTCATCTCCTCGGTTGTCGCCGTTCGACCGAATAGCCTCTCCCGCCGGCGTCAATGCTGGGTACCGACCGTCTGGTGGGTCGACCACCATCGACGTCCGATTGGTGGGTGTTCCTCGTTCATTCCAGAAACTGTTGTAGGCCCCAACGTTTCCCCCGGCGACGGTTCTGCGGGCTTCTGCGAGTGAAACCTGCTCTGCGCGGGCTGCGCTTTCTCCACGAAGCTGTGCGGTTTCCTCGTCGGTCAGCGTGACTCTGCCTTGATATTCGTCAGGTCGCTCCATTGGAGTAACCCCAGAGGAATGCCAGACTCCCTGCAGGTCCGGCTCGCCCCACGGAGTCCTGGGGCCCGCTGCAGTCTCCGACTGAGCACCAGCGGACATTGGCGTCAGTATCACAAGAGCTCCGACGGTAACTGCCACAGCGGCATATCGATAGTTCATCATCCCTCCTAGTGCATGGCCTAGACGCCCCATGATGAACTAGGTGTCCCTTCCGCGCAAGCGTATGTTGCACGGCGGAGGCTCACGGCCGTCGCTCAGCACCGCATTCCAGGAACCATATTTTGAGTAAACTATCGCTGCCAACCGTGGCAATGAGTTAATACACTTTTCTAAGCTACTAAGGAGTGCGAGAAATGCTTTATATGATGGAGTGGAGAGTCGCAACAGATACTTACGACAAGGCGCACAGCCGATTTCTTGAAGGCGCGGGGGCGCTGCCAGAGGGCGCAACATTACTTGGTCGTTGGCATGGACCAGGGTCTGGCCATGGATGGCTGGTAGTTGAAACGGACAAACCGGAGACGGTCTATGTCCATGCCGCAGAATGGGGCGACGTCCTTACTTTCGACATCACACCCGTCTTCACAGACGAACAAGCGGGTGCATCAAGCGTTGAGGGGCGTGGTCGTAGATAGACATCTCTTCAATCGCCGCCCATAAACCTCAATCCTCTTCTCCGGCCGTGGCTTCCCGTTACGGTCAGAGAAGAGGCAATCTTCCCAAGCCCTCTTTCCGACTATTCAATATTCGAGCGAAACAAAAAGAGAGCTAGATTACTCGAATCGGCGCGCGGCCAATATCCAGTTTGTTCAAATCACGCACAGCATCAATCCCGACCACCAATCCCTGTCGCTCGATCCTTTTCTCGCGCCTCCTGCAACATTAACTGGAATCTCGCATCCGCACTCACGACCATCTCGACCCACGCTTCGGCGTCCAAGCAGCTGGCACATTTTGGGTTTACGGGTAGACCTGGGTCCAATGTGCGTGGTGGATTCTGAGGATGATTGTGTAAAAAGAGATCTGGTGGTGTCAGTCCCTTGAGCAACCGCAACGTTCGTTGCGTATCAGCAATCACCGTCGGGTGTCTTGGGTTGTCAAACAGTGGAACACCGGCATTCGGGATCTCGCCACCCCGAAACGCGACCGACATCGTTCTGTCGCCTTCTTCAACTGTCATCGTCCACATTGTGGCTCCTTGCGTATGACCACCCGTCCACACTGCGCGCAAGGTCGTGCCGCCAAGAGTGACCGTATCACCATCCTTGACAACCCGGTCGACCGGAACAGGCTCCCAGCCTTCATCGCCGAGAGCGGAATTGTCTTTTCCTGATTCAATCGCAATCGCGTCCCCACCCAGAGCAACAATCTCGGCACCAGTGACTCTTTGCATTGCAGCATGTCCCTGCATGTGGTCGAAATGAGCGTGACTAGACAGCATGATTTTGATGTCCTCGACGTTAAAACCCAGTGTCTCGACATTGGCCAGAATCACGTCGTGCATTTCGTTCGTACCCGTGTCATGAAGAATATGCCCCTCCGCCGTGGTAATGAGATAGGAGGACAATCCCTGCGCACCAACGTAGTAAATATTTCCCGCGATACGAAAAGGTTCAGCCGGCTGGCTGTCAGCGCCGTGGAATCGTTCTCTCTGCTCCGGCGTTATAAATGGTGACTGTGCGAACACTATCGTCGACACGAGCCACCCAACTATGACGCTGGCCAACGATAGAAGAAGACCTGCTCTTTTCACGAGACACCTCCACAATAGACCAGCAACAACTTCCGATGCAGATTACTGATCATTTACTTCGAAGTCCTCTATTCACCCGAAGTAGCTTTCCAAAGCTCGTATTGTAGAGTCATCTCCAGAACAATATTTATCTAACTGTTTAAACTTTTTATCTGTTGTATAAACGAGCCTATGACTTTCTGGTAATAACACAGTCGTTGTCAGACAGTCTGTCTCGCTGACGTTGATAATATGACCACGTTCTCCGAGCGAAGATACCATCAACACAAGCAAGACCGGATGGTTCCTCACAATAAATTGACTACAATCCTCACACCTAGGAGGTTTGGTATGACACGATCAATTTTGGCTATTGCAACTCTTATCCTTATTGGCTTGACCGGGACTTCTTCCTCGACCGAGCAATCTAATGACTCGTGGCTGACCCTGCTGGACGGCACTACCCTCGACGGCTGGAACACCTTGGGTGACGCGACGTGGGAACTCGTCGACGGCGCTGTGCAGGGTGACGGTGAACCGGGCTTCCTTGTGACTTCGGACTCATATGACAATTTCCAATTAACCTTCGAATATTGGATTGAGTCTGACACCAGTAATAGTGGTGTCTTCGTTCGATGTGCTGACCCTCGGAATGTCGGGGCAGATAGCTCCTATGAAGTCAACATCGCAGACAGACATGACAATCCAGACAACCGAACTGGTTCGATTGTCGGCGTGACAGGACCCGCACAAACGGTATCGACAGCCGGCAAGTGGAACACCTACGACATCACCGCAAACGGGACACACTTAACCGTCATTCTTAACGGTATTACGACCGCCGATGCTCAAGACAGCAGACACACTAGTGGCCCTATCGCATTGCAACATCGAACTGGCATTGTGAAGTTTCGTAATATCCGACTACGAAAGCTTTAGAACACAGCGGAAGCATTTCGTCGAGTCAGGCGG
>CAZUZW010000064.1:0-13367 GCA_964624855.1 uncultured Vicinamibacteraceae bacterium | reverse complement strand
TACGAGATCGTATTTATCGCACGCACCGATGAACCGTTTCCGAGTGGCATGGAATTCTGGTATTGGGCAGAAGGATTCAACCAACTACCGCCGAGATCCGCCATTAACGACGACCTATGGGAATTCACTCGAGACCTTGTTTCCGCAGTGGAAGAAAGGCACCCTGACGCGGCATCCCTCGACGCCCTGAATGCACCTGGCGCGCTTTTTCCTGCGGAGAATTCGGGAAACGAGGAAGGGTGATGGCGCGCCGTAGAGCTCAAATTGTGAACCGTCTCTAGTGACTGGATTAACGCGATGCACAGCCAGCCAGCAGGCTCCCTTTAATCGATGATCGCCTGATAGATCATCGTCCGTACTTTCTGGTGATCGTCAATATTAATCGCCGGGATGAGCTGGGTAAGGTAGACGACGACCAGCTCCTCCTCGGGATCAGCCCAATAAGTGGAGTGATAAGCGCCGCCCCAGCCAAACTCACCGACCGAACCGGGTAATCCATTGGCGGCCGGGTCGTGGGTAAGAGAAAAGCCCAAACCGAAACCTTGGCCATCACGAAACGCAATACCACCTAGGTGGTCACTCAGCATCGATTCGACTGTCTTCCGCGACAGGATGCGCGTACCGTTCAATTCACCGCCGTTCAGCATCATTTGTAGAAACGTGGCGTAGTCGGTGGCGGTTGACAGAGCCCCAGCGCCAGCGGAAAAGGCCATGCGGGGGCCGTTCACGTAATGGCCCTGCCCCACCATGTGACCCGGGTCCGGCGCGCGCTCAAAACTGCTGCCGTCTCCAACAGACGAATAGACGGTGGCGAGTCGACCTACCTTGTTCTCGGGCAGGAAGAAATGCGTGTCGGTCATTCCGAGAGGATCGAACAGTCGTTCCTTTAGGAACTCGCCCAGCGTCTGGCCGCTAATCTCCTCAATCATCGCGCCCAAAATGTCGGTGTTATAGCCATAAATCCAACTCTCGCCAGGATGCGCGTCCATCGGCAGCCCTGCAAGGCGGGCCATTGTGTCAACCACCGGCTCGTCGCGATTGGCAAAGTACCAACCGGTGATCCCCGCCTCTTGCCATTTTTCGGTCGCTGGTCCGCGTTCGTCAGTCTGGCGACCGTAGCTGATACCGGCAGTATGCGTCAGCAGATCTCGGATGGTAATGGGACGTCTGGCCGGCACGACGTTGTAGCCACCGTCCCCGTTCGGTTCGCCTACGGTCGTCTCAGCAAACATCGGAAGATACTTGCCGACCGGATCGGTGATCAGAAGTTTTCCCTCTTCCTGCAGTAGCATGACGCCAACACTCGCCAGCGCCTTCGTCTGCGACGCGATTCTGAAGATACCGTCGGATGGCATGGGTGCCTGGGCTTCCACATTGAGGTGGCCGATCCCTTCACGGTAGGCCATCTTCCCCCGCCGAACTACGATAGTCACGGCGCCGGCGAGGCGCCCCTCGTCAACGTAGTTCGCAAGAGCCAGACTCAGACGGTCGAGTCGGTCGGAAGACATACCAACCTCTTCCGGCGTGACGCGGACCAGCCCCTGAGCGACCAGCGTCTGCGGAACGAACAACAGTGCGAACACGACGGCGAGCGCCGTCAAGCGAATGCGTAATGTCATCGCGTCACCTCAAAGACATGGACTAATTTCAATCACTCGTACGAGCGTTATGCCGTCTCATTCTGAATGGGCTCGGCATCAGACATAATCTTATTGAGTATCGTGTGCATCGGACAGATTTTTATAAATGGACTCGCCATCTGAAGCGCAGCAACTCCAACAGCTACATAGAGCCCACTCAGGCCAACTTGTTCGGCAAGGGCTATAGCAACCAAATACATCAATCCCATGATCCCATCGTGGACTCTCACTTTAATCACATCTCTCTGGCTCATAAGATTCCGTCCGTCAATCTCAATGGCATGGTATGACGATCAATGTAATGGATAAAGAAAAATCGTTGTCTTACTGCAAGCCAAAACGGTAGGGCCGCGAAGAGATACTTGAACCGACTAGACCGGCAGGTCTTCCGCAATCGCTCAGCTGCTTCGGCGATCTGTATTATCGCTGAACGCACTCAGGATTCTGGAACAGCAAAGACCCAAATCGTCGCGTTGCGGTCTGGCGGGTTTTGAATCTCCGGGACGAGCACATCGTAGGCCTGCGACTGAAATCCGCCCGCACCGACCACCATGGCAATGTAGTCCGTTCCGTTCACGGAATAACTAATCGGCGATGAATTCGGCACGTCGTTCAAACGGGTCTGCCACAATCGAGCGCCCGTTTCTGCATCATGAGCACTGAACATACGGTCCAGCGATCCAGCGAACACTAATCCACCTGCTGTCACGAGGGTGCCTGACGTCAGCGGTGCACGTTGGCGTTCGATCCAGACGGTTTCCTTGGTCTCGAGGTTGACGACTTCGAGACGCCCGTAGTTACCATCGCTCTCCGGCCGAGGCCGGACGGTCCACCGCACCCCAGTTGTCAAGCTCCCACGTTCACCTTCCGGCACAGGGACGAGGTCCATGCACGCTTCGGTAATCGGAATGTAAAGCATCTTCGTTTCGGCGTCATACGACGTCGGGAGCCACCCTCGCCCGCCGCCCACATGAGGACAAATCATCTTAGTCTCTCCGTCACCAGGCACCAGCGTCGGGTCGACAATCTTCTGACCGGTGGTAGGATCGATAGCCGTGACCACATTCTGAAGCCCAAGATCGATCGACGTCACGTAAGCGCCCGTGTCCGCCTCAAGGATGTCAAAGATCGACTGCTTTCCACCCGTCACTACGACTCGTTTCGCGACTCCGTCAACCGGTAACTCCATAACCTGTCGTTCAAACGCCCAATCGAGGTCCCACTGGCCGTTCGCCTGATGTTGGAAGTACCACACCAGCTCGCCAGTGTCGGGGTTTAACGCGAGCGTGGAATCGAGGTAAAGCGCGTCGTTCGTCACACCCTCTTGATCGATCGGGTCGCGAAGCGGGGCCGTGTCGTAAGTATTCCCAGGCCCAAAGAGCGCTAGATTATTCACCGAGTCGTAGCTCCCAGGTATCCAGACAGACCCCCCGTTACGCTGCTCGAGCGGCAATCCGTTCCAAGTGTTGCCGCCTGGCTCGCCGGGCCGCGCGATAGTGTAGAACCGCCAAGCTTCCTCTCCAGTTTCGGCGTCAAGAGCCACAATGTAGGGGCCGCCCTCCAGACCGCGAAAGCCTTGCGTCCCCATCATTACTTTCCCACGCGCCACGAGCGGGCCGCCGGTGAGCCGGAGCCCGGTCTCCGGGTCACCGACCGGCTTGTCCCAGATGACCGTCCCAGTCTTGATGTCGAGTGCAACGATGTGTGTGTCCGATGTCGGCACATACAGACGGTCGCCATAGATTGCAAGGCCGCGCTTCAAACTTGGAGCCACACCCCTCGGCAACCGGTGCGAGTACTGCCAAAGGCGGTCGCCCGTCACTGCATCAAGGGCCTGGAGGTGGTCACCGTACCCGTGAATGAACATGACGCCATCATGGACGATGGGCGTGGCCTGGTTGGGTCCAGGCGGTAATGACCACGTCCACGCGGGGCGTAATTCACTCACGTTCTCCGTGTTGATCTGCGTCAGAGGGCTATAGCCAAACGCATCGTAGGTCCGACGCCACAACAGCCACGCGCCGTCTTCCGGATCCTGCAACATGGCGTCGGTGACCGGCCGAATGCGGTCCAACGGATTCACCCGGCCCGGTGCCGGCGGCAACACCACGCCCGGTGCAAGGCCTCCGCCCGTAACGCGCGGCCAGTTGGGCGACGCCATCGCCAACAACGCGTCGGGGTCGGCCGGCAATTCGGTCTCGCCGGACTCCGACCCATTCTCCTGAAGGACGTAAGCAAGGATATCGGCATACATATCATCATCCAGACGACCCGGCCGGTCCTGTGGCATCGTCGCGCTTGTCACGATGAACATCTCTTCCATCGACTGCGCACGCCAGCGCTCACGAAAATCGACACCCTTGAGGGGCACGAACTCGCCGTCATCCATGTTCTCACCGTGACACGCTGCGCAGTTCTCTAGATAGGCGATGCGCCCCTGACCGGCCTGCTCGACCGTATAGCTCAACGGGGGCAGCTCTTCTTGGGCAACAACGTGAGGAGCGCGCTCAGATGCCGCAAGCCAGAAGACAAACACCACGATGAGACCCGCACAAACACGCCGGCGGCGGCGTTGCCAAACGGAGCCAGTCAGACATCGCTCGTGGGTGGAAGGTTTCATTTTACGTCTCCTGTTCGTCATTACCGTGAACAGCTCTACGACTCGAGGGTAAACTCAGTCGACCACGTAATTTTAACCAGCTGTACGCGCAGATCGCACCTGTCGATCTCGGGTTATTTTTTTTCGGTGCAATCTTTTCTTGCCGGCCCGTAATGTCTGTGCTTTACCGCTTCGTGATAACGACGCATCCTTCGACCCATTTTGTTTTCGTCTTGAAGGGATTGTCGGTTGTCGTTTCGACTTCCGTTTCGGTTTTAATGTTGAAGTGTCCGTGTCAATAATAAATCCGGAAACCAATTCCTGTCTGATTGGTTTTTTGATGAGGCGCTCGATAGCAGTCAATTTCTTGCGTTCCTGAGGGGAAACCAAAGAAATAGCATTACCGCGGCCACCGGCTCTGGCGGTTCGCCCGATCCGATGCACGTAGTCCTCAGGTGCATCGGGCAGATCAAAATTGACGACGTGGCTAATGCCATCAACGTCCAGACCACGAGCGGCAATATCCGTCGCGATGAGGATGTCAAACTTCCCGTTTCGGAAATTTGCCAATGCTCGCATCCTGGCACTTTGACTCTTATTACTGTGAATAGCCGTGGCAGCGTGGCCGGATTTCTCCAATACCTTAGTTAACTGGTTCGCTCGAGCTTTCGTTCGAGTAAACACCAACGTTTGAGGCATGTTGCTGCGCTGGAGAAGGGCCTTCAGCAATTCCTTTTTACGATCTGTTTGGACAGGGTGTATGACCTGCTTGATGCTACTGACCGGCGTTGCTCGACGAGCAACCTCGACCATCACCGGTTCCCGACTGGTACGCCGGATCAAAGATTCGATATCATCGGGCATCGTTGCTGAAAAGAACAGATTTTGACGTTTCTTCGGCAAGACAGAAAGGATCCGACGGACATCAGGGAGAAACCCCATGTCGAGCATCCGGTCCGCTTCGTCTAGAACGATGGTACGAATGTGATTCAGAGGAGCCTGTTTTCGACCAACATGGTCGAGAAGCCGTCCAGGAGTTGCAATCAATAAGTCCAATTGTCCGGCCAATTTTCGTTTTTGCGGGTCCATGCCGACACCTCCAAAAACAACGGCACTCCGAAGGTTCAGATGTTTTCCGTACCGCTTGGCCATATCACCAATCTGTGCCGCTAGCTCACGAGTGGGTGTAATCACCAGTGCCCGAGGGCCAATAGACGGCTTTCCAACAAACAACTGCTGAAGGATGGGCAAGAGAAACGCAGCGGTTTTTCCAGTTCCAGTCTGGGCACATGCGATAAGATCTCGACCTTCCAGCACGACAGGAATCGCTTTTTCTTGAATTGAGGTGGGTTTGGCATATCCCGCGATAGCGCGAACTATCTCTGAACACAAGCCAAGCTCAGTAAAATTCATACGGTTAGTACTCCGTCCCTCGCCCACCCACGCAAGGGCATCTACGCTTACTGATTCACATGAACTGCAAGCGACACTTGGGAAACTAGTTAATAGGTGAGGGCCGTTAGTTTCGGTCGGCCAAAACTTACTGACTGAAAGCGGGCCTTCTGGGTGGGAGAAAACCTCGTCTCTGTTTCGTAGATAAAGGCTAACATGTTGCGTTTAATGAGGGAAATGGTCACCGTAAGAGTTTTAATCTAGAACCAGCGGTCAGTGTGGCTGAGAGAGATAAACGCACTGCGAAAGTCAGGTTTATAGTCGGAATCACGTTCGTCAAGTCACTTACACGAATCGAGGTCAAACATGAGTACCATCGTTTGCTACACACGGGGCACACAGAATTCGGCTCCCGACAAGACTGTGGGACCAGAGGGCAAACAACTACGCATGTGGATACGACAAGTTGACGGCCATCAGGTGGCTCGCATCGAAGCGGACGCCGGTTTCGACTGGACCGCCTCGGTCAAGCCGTTGCTGCCTGGTCACCCGGATTGGTGTCCAAGCACACACTTCGGCTACCTTGAGTCTGGCGAAATGCGCGTCCGCATGCAGGACGGCACCGAGCAAACGATTTGCGCCGGCGAAACCTATTTCGTACCTCCCGGCCACCTTCCGGTGATCGAACAAGATACTGTCATGATCGAGTTTTCACAGGACACTACCTATACCAACGAAACGTTCGACTCGAACCGTAGCTGATCAAAAACAGAATCAGGAACAACTTTGAAGACTCAAGCCCGTGTAGTGATCATCGGCGGTGGCATCAGCGGGTGCAGCCTCTTGTACCACTTAACCAAGCTTGGCTGGACGGACGTGGCGTTGGTGGAAAAGAACGAGCTTACATCGGGCTCAACATGGCTCGCTGCCGGTAATGTTGTTCAGTGGACACCCAATCGTTGTAATACCAAGCTGCATCAATACAGCATTAAGCTTTACCAAGAGCTCGAAGCTGAGACCGGCCAGGAGACAGGCTGGCGGACGACGGGAAGTCTGCGTCTGGCAACAACTTCAGACCGAATGGACGAGTACCGTCATGTACTCTCCAAGGACCACGCGCTGGGAATCGACTGCAACCTTGTTTCTCCCGAAGAGGCCCAACAGCTCTTTCCGTATATGCGTACCGAAGGCCTGGTTGGCGCGATGCATCACGTGTTCGATGGACACTGCGATCCGGCTGGAATCACAAGCGCACTCGCCAAGAGTGCCCGTCAAGCGGGCGCTGAAATTTATCGGTTCAACCGTGTGACGGACCTCTCTAGGTCCCGTAGTGGAAACTGGGTGGTGCATACCGAACAGGGGGACATTACGTGCGAAATTGTCGTTAACGCGGGAGGTCTGTGGGCGGACAGAATCGCTGCTATGGCTGGCCTTTACTTGCCCACCATGGCTATTGAACACCATCACGTCTTGTTCGCAGACCTACCAGAAATCGAAACACTGGAGGGAGAACTGACGTCATTACGGGACCCGGACGTTCCCTACTATTTACGAAAAGAGGGCAACAGTCTGCTAGTCGGTCCGTATGAATCCAACTGTAAAGCCTGGAGCACCAACGGCGTCGCCTGGGATTGGGCTCAGATGGATCTTCCCATTGACCTTGAACGGATTCAGCAGTACCTCCTGCGTCTTATGGATCGCGTGCCGATACTCAAGGACGCTGGGTTGAAACACATCTGCAACGGCCCCATCGCGTATACGCCAGACGGTCAGCAGCTGCTTGGACCGGTGTACGGCGCACCAAATTTCTATTGCCTGGCGGGCTGTAACTTTGGAATTACTCAGGCAGGCGGTGTCGGAAAATACCTCGCCGAGTGGATCGTTGAAGACGAACCCACCATCGACCTATCCAGTCTCGACCCGAGACGATTCGGTAATTGGACGACTAAGAGGTACACACAGGCTAAGGCCGAGGAAGCTTATCGGCTGCAGTACCAGCTTTCAATTCCTGACACGGAGAGAAATGCTGGTCGACCGGTCAAGACGCCACCGATCTACGACCTGCAAAAAGCTCAAGGTGCCGTTTTCGGAAGCCGCTACGGATGGGAACGAGCCAACTGGTTCGCCCCTGACGGAGTTGAGCCCGTAGATAGACTGTCGTTCCGCAGACACACCAATTACTTCGAACACGTGGGTAGAGAGTGCATTGCGGCCAGGGATCGCGTAGCCGTCTACGAACTCAGCGCCTTTACGAAGTTCATCGTGTCAGGACCGACCTCGAACACCTACCTCGACCGATTGACAAGTGGTCGTCTGCCGAAGCTGAACCGAGTCGGCTACAACCTCATGCTTACACCATCCGGCTTTGTCGGCGACGACATGACGGTCACGCGCCTCTCTGAAAACAGCTTCTACCTCGTGGCGCCCGCGACGGCCGAATTGCGCCTGATGCAACACTTGGAGAACTATCTGCCTCAGAATGGAAGCGTGACCATCACAAATTTGACGAATCACTACGGTGTTCTCGCGGTCGTTGGACCCAGATCGAGAGCCCTGCTGTCCAAGCTCACTGACACCGACCTGTCTTCCGAACGATTTCCGTATCTCTCTTGGCAGAACGTTCGGATCGGAAACGCTCCAGCCCGAGCGTTGCGTCTAAATTTTGTCGGCGAGCTGGGGTGGGAACTTCATCATGAGCTGATCTACCAGCGGACAATCTACGAACACATCCTGGATGCCGGCCAAGAACTTGGCCTGGCTAACTGTGGCATGCGGGCGGTGCTTAACTCAATGCGACTTGAGAAGGGGTATCTACTCGCCGCCGACATCTGCGGCGAAGAAACCCCGTTTCAGGCTGGTCTCGACTTCTTTGTTAAATTCAACAAAGGAGACTTCATAGGCCGAGAGGCGCTCACACAACAACAGAGCCGTGGAGAAACACCTCCACGGTTGGTGACTCTAGTCGTCGACGCTGGTGACGCCGATGCAAGTGGCGACGACTGTATCTGGAACAGCGAGCAGGTGGTCGGTCGTGTCACTTCAGGAGGCTGGGGGCACAGAGTTGACCGGAGTCTCGCTCTAGGCTACATCGATTCTAAACTGTCTGAACCCGGCACGAGGGTCGCCGTTGAAATCTTGGGCGACAAGAGGCCAGCCACGGTTGTTGAAACTCCTTATTATGATCCTCAGAACAAGAAACTCCGCCTCTAACACGTTTAGTTGGTATCCGTTAAGACCTACTGGAGGAGAGCATTTATGAGACCCTGTACTGTAAGCGTCTTTTTCTACGGTGTGATGTTATGCACCTCGATGTCAATGGGCGTTTCGGCCGATCAACTCACGGTCTATCCCGCGAAAAAGATCATAACCATGGACCCGTCGATGCCGACTGCCACCGCAGTCGCGGTGCGGGACGATCGGGTTGTCGCGGTGGGTACGATGGACACGCTCAAACCGTGGCTCGACGCTCACGAATACGAGATCGACGAACGGTTCAGGGACAAGGTGCTCCTCCCTGGATTCATAGACCCTCACCTGCATCCCGGGCTGGGCGCCCGGCTACTGTCGCAGAACGAAATCATTACTGCGGAAGACTGGGAACTCCCGTCCGGTTTCATCGAGGGCGTGACCGACAGGGAGAGCTACCTAGCCAGGTTACGGGAACTCGTTTCTCACGAGGCTGACTCTGATGAGCCATTCTTCACCTGGGGCTGGAACAGTTACTGGCACGGTCCACTTACCCGCCAAGATTTGGACAACATTTCAGCGACGCGTCCAATCGTCGTGACCCAACGTTCTGCCCACGAAGTGGTGCTGAACACTGCTGCGCTAGAGGCCGCCCAAGTCAGTGAGGAAGTCGTCGCGGTGGCTCCAGACGGGGTCGATTGGGAAGCCGGCCGCTTTTGGGAACGAGGGCAAGCCGTAGTCAGAGACAGGATTAGTCGGTATCTTCCGAATCCCCGCGCGACTGCTGACGGCTTCGATTTAGTGACGGACCTAATCCATCGTGGTGGCGTCACAACGATCGCCGATGCTGGAAGCGCCCCAAGAGTGGGCTCGGCACAGTGGGAAAGCTTGCGCGAAAGTTTTGATAACGACCAAACGCCGTTTCGTATTCTTCATATCGCCAGGCCGGGAGGTTACGAGGAAAGAGCTGGAGACAACCTCTCCGCGAAGTTCGAAAACGACCAAAAAGCGAGTACTAACCGGCTCATCTTCACGAAATGAATGAAGTACATGGCGGACGGCGCGATGTTCGCACAGTACATGCAAATGTGGGAACCCGGGTATATCGATGGGCACCACGGTGAATGGCTTACACCGCCCGAGGAGCTAAAGCCACTGATGGAACCGTTCTGGAATGCGGGCTTTGACATCAACGTTCACGTCAACGGTGACTGGGGTGTCGATGTCACTCTAAATGCGCTTGAAGCACTACTTGAGGAACATCCACGCCCAGACTTCCGCTACATCTTGCAACACTTCGGATTCTCCAGGCAGGATCAGGCAACGCGAATCGGAAGGCTTGGCGCAACGGTCTCCGCCACCGGTTACTATCTGTGGCTCTTGGGTGACAAGTGGGCGGAGGTCGGGATTGGAGCTGATCGCGCTGACCAGATGATTCGCCTTGGCTCGCTAGTACGGAACGGTGTCAAGGTTACGCTACACTCCGATTTGCCCATGGGGCCCGTTCGACCGCTCCTCGCGGTCTGGTCGGTGGCCACGCGAAAGACGGCTAGCGGAACAATCCGTGGGCCTGAGGAGGCGCTGACGCTCGACCAAGCACTGCGGGCTGTGACGGTCGATGCCGCGTGGTCACTCAGGATGGACCACGAGATCGGCACCATCGCCGCAGGGAAAAAAGCCGACTTCGCCGTCGTTGAGGAAGACCCGTACGCTGTGCCGCTCGATCACGTTAAGGACATCAGGATTTGGGGTACGGTCTTTGAAGGACAGGTCTACCCGGTGGTGACGACACGCTAGCCGTCGTCCCGCTGATTGATAACCGACCGAAATAAGGCTTCCAGATGAACGAACGTACCCAACTTAAGCGCAGTCTCAGTCCATGGCACAGTGGTGCACTCGCATTGGGATGCATGATCGGATGGGGATGCTTCGTACTTCCAGGTGACTTCCTTGTCACCGCCGGGCCAATTGGCGCGTCGATTGGCATCTTACTGGGTGGCGTGTTGATGGCCTTAATCAGTTGTAGCTACGGCCTGATGGTGACACGGTTCCCGTTTGCCGGCGGCGAGTTCGTGTATGCATACTTCACGGCTGGCCCCCATCACGCCTATGTGTGCGGCTGGTTCCTAACCCTCGGCTACCTCACGATAGTGCCTCTTAACGCCACGGCACTCGCCTTGCTCGGAAAATTCGTGTTCCCCGGACTCTTCGCGCAAGGATATCTCTACTCGATTGCTGGCTTCGAAGTCTACGCTGGAGAAGTTTTTCTCGCATCAGCAGCCATCATCGTCTTTGGCTGGTTCAATTACCGCGGTGTCAGGATTGTCGGTCGGACGCAGCTCCTGTTACTGGTCGTCATGGTCTCGGCGGTCTTCTTAATTGCCGTCAGCAGTATTCTGGACGCCGGCAGCACTCTGACAAACCTGAGACCGCCGTTTTCCCCTGACCGCTCACCTCTGAGCGGGATCCTAGCGATGGTGGCCATCGCACCGTGGATGCTCAGCGGGTTTGACACATTGCCACAAGCGGCCGAAGAATTTGCATTCTCGCCAGCCCGCGCCTTTCGGCTGATGCTGCTCTCGATCGTCCTAGGCGTCATTCTTTATTTAACGGTGCTCTTGGCGACCAGTTACCTCACGCCTTGGACTGAGCTTGTCGCGACACATCCCACGTGGGCGACGGGCGATGTCACCGAGCAGAGTTTGGGTTCAGTAGGCGTAGCGATCCTGAGCGTGGCGGTCATGATGGGGATCTTCACTGGAATGAACGGCTTCTTCATGGCTGCAAGCCGTCTGATGTTCAGTATGAGTCGGGCACAGATCCTGCCTGCCTGGTTCGGCCGACTTTCCCCAACGTACGGCACACCGTCGAATGCAATCTTGTTGGTGGCTGCCACATCCCTGCTGGCACCGTGGTTCGGCCGACAAGCGCTCCTCTGGGTCGTAGACATGTCCGCCGTCGGGATTGCCATGGGTTTCTTGTACACCTGCATAGGAGCTTGGTCGCTTCTCAAGAGACAACCGAAACTTAGGCTTCCGTTGGGCGGCGCTGGGCTCACCGTCGCTGGATCCATCGCGTCGATAGGTTTCATCGCGTTGCTCTGTGTACCCGGATCGCCAGCTTTCATGGCCGTACCGTCGTGGATCGCACTGGCAGGGTGGGTAACGCTCGGGACCGTATTCTATCTGAGTCGAATCGCTGACCTAAACAGGATGACTCGGAGGAAGCTCGACTACCTTATCCTCGGTAAAAGTAATTCGGAAACAGCAAGTAATCCCTTACCGTGAATGTCAGGCTGCATACAGTTGGTAATCTTGACGTTAGTTATGACGGTCGTTGGACGGCAGCCGTTCGCGTCTGGCCGAGCGCAACCCAGCCGGTTGTGTCCGCCAACAAAGCATTAAACTGCCGTCGGTTCGACATGTGCCCATCTCCAACAGTGTATCTGTGGAAGAAGACTTTGCCCTCCCAACCGAACAACTGTCGCCGCCCGGGTCACCCTTCTCCCTACAACACTGCAGCCCCAGGTCGGGGCAGACTATCGCTCAAGGGCGCACTCGCACGTACTTCCTGAGCGTTCTAGCATTAACATGAGGGTTGGGGACGGGCTCTCCTCCGAAAATATTACCTTCGCGATCGACCGTGACAAACTCCGCTCCGTTCCCCGGAAGGATGTGGGGATTCGCCCACGGGAAGCGAATAAACTCATTCACCCAACCCGTCTCGACCTCGCCAATACGAATACCCATTTCATACCCTGGGTTCTGTACGTTGTCCGACTCGGAGTCCGCGACGTAGATCCGTCCCTGGTCGTCAAAGGCGATTCCGCTCGGGCGCCCAAACTGGGTCCAGGTGGCAGAGTGGTTTCCCTCTTGGTCGAAGATCTGGATCCGGCTGTTGCTACGATCTCCCACGAACACGCGGCCGTCCGAATGCAAGGCGATGGCGTGTAGGGCACGGAACTGTCCAGGGGCATAACCAGTCTCTCCCCAAGACATAAGAAATTCGCCACGGCTGTTGTATTTCATCACCCGGTTGTTTCCGCCTGCATTGTGGCCATCTGCAATAAACACGTCACCGTTGGGCGCGACCGCCACATCGCTCGGGGAAGTGAAGTGATTAGGGCCATCTCCCTCTTCTCCAGGCGTGCCAAGTGTCATGAGCACTTCGCCCGTTGGACTAAACTTGATGACCTGATGGCCCCGATCGTCGCCCGCGGGAATGTTGTTATCACTCACGGCGTCAGTCACCCACACGTTGCCGTCGGAGTCAACGTCAATTCCATGCGGCCAGATGAACATTCCGCTACCGAAGGACTCGACCACGTTGCCGTCGGGATCGAACTTCAAGACGGGATCTAGGTCTGAATCAACGCACTCTGATCCGAAGTGCTCAGCCCCGGCATCGCAACGGATAACTGCCCAGACATGGCGTCCGTCAAGGTCAACTTTCGCCTTGCCGACTGCTCCCATCACCCTTCCGTTGGGCAGCTTTGCCCACCCTTCAACGATCGCATATGGGTTTATGGAGTTCTGCGCAGCAGTTTCCTG
>CAZUZW010000063.1:0-13996 GCA_964624855.1 uncultured Vicinamibacteraceae bacterium | reverse complement strand
GGTAGCGCGCCTGCTTTGGGAGCAGGAAGTCCTCGGTTCGAATCCGGGCGCCCCGACCATTTGCCTCCCGCCTCCGGTATGTCACTACTTCTCAAGACGGCGTCGGCACTCGGACTAACCGTCATTCTGACGACGTTTGTAGCTGCGGCCTCGCAAGACGCCCACTATACGACCGTTCAAAACGGAGTCTACACGTCATTACAAGCAGAAACGGGTGCAGCGCACTACGAAAGACACTGTCAAACTTGCCACGGCGTTAACCTAACGGGCGCCAATGCCCGTGCGCTTGCCGGAGAAGAATTTCTGAAATTCTGGATGGGGCTCACGCTTGACCATATGTTTACCCGACTCCAATCGATGCCCCCTGGCGACATGACCCGCCTCGATGAGGCCACCTACATCGAGCTCTTAGCCTATGTCCTCTCGGCAAACGATTTGCCGACGGGAACAGAACCACTCGACATCGACATACTCGCGGACATCATGATCGAAGGAAAGGACGGACCGCAGCCAGCAGTAGAATTTGCACTCGTCCAAGTGGTCGGCTGTCTCTCCGGAACAGCCACTGATACTTGGTTCGTCACGGACGCAAGCGAACCACTCAGAACAAGAGATCCGGACCAGTCCGCTGACGATGCCCGTACGGTAGCTACGTCCATCCAACTCGGCGATGCCTCTTTTGAACTTTTATACGTCTACCCTCGCCCTGACGACCTTGAAGGCCACCGGGTGGAAACAAAAGGGTTTCTAATTAGAGGTGAACAGGACCAGCTTAATGTGACAGCAATACAGAGCCTTAGCCCGAACTGCCAGTGAAACCGATCACAACTCCGGCCACGTTAAGGTCGAAAGACCGGTTCAACGCCCGCTTCAAGCATGACTGTCCGGAGTGCCTCAGCGGTCACCGGCGAACTCAAGATATTCATGCCGCGATGAACACCTTCGGCAATATTAAGAGGCGTCCAGCCCTTGGCGTTCCTCTGATTCCACGTATCAATCTCGGCACCATGATCAGCCAGCAAGCGAACGACTGACGGAAGGTGTTTATAGGCCGCACCATGCATCGCCGTCTCACCGTTATTGTCGACATGGTTAATGTCACCACCAAGGTCCATCGCCAGCAACACCGCCTCCATCACTTCGGGCTCTGTTCCAGGGTCTTCGCCAGGCGATGAGGTTCCCAGCCCAGCAGCCACCATCAGTGGTGTCGCGTTATCTTCATTCGGCAACAAAGGGTTAGCGCCAAGTCCGGCCAACAAACCCATCAGTTCGATATCGGCGGTTCGCGAAGCCACAAGAAAGGGCGTGCCTCCAACCATATTTAACGCAGTAATCCCAGCAGGGGGGCGTCTTGTAATCCTGGCGTCAAGGTCGGCTCCCTGATCGACAAGCATCTGCACGAATTCGAGACTACTAACCTCACCAGATCCTTGAGGCGCCGGATTGTTACTCCCAGCAATCCCGGTCTTGCGCACCCACGACACTTGGTGCAACGCCGTCCAGCCCCGCGGTGACGCATTGGGGTCAGCACCCCGCTCGAGCAAGCGGGCCGCCAATTCGTAGTGCGCATTCCCAGCGGCCAACAATAATGGATTTAAACCAGGTTCTGGCAACACCTCTCTGGTAACACCGCCCACCGTCTGACGAGGAATCACCTGTAAGTGCTCCTCAAGATCCGCACCTGAGTCAAGCAGGAACTCCACCACTTCAATTCGCCCCTCACGTGCCGCGAACAGTAGAGCAGTAAACGCCTTTCCTGATCTGGCGTGCACGTCAGCACCGTGATCAATCAACGCTCGAACGACAGCCACATGGCCTTCGGCCGAAGCCCACATCAACGCAGTCTGTCCACGCCAAGTCTCTACGGCATTCACATCGGCTCCGTGCACCAAAAGAGTGTTCACCGCGTCCACACGACCGGTTCTAGCAGCAATCATCAGAACGGTTTCACCCTCGGCGAGCGGTATGTTTACATTCGCTCCAGCGCCAAGTAACAGTTCGAGAATTTCAGCGTTGCCATTGGCGGCTGCTAAAGCGAGGGGCATAACTCCATAGCGGTTCGCCGTCGTGACATCGGCACCTGCCTCCACCAAAGCAACAGCCATCGGCAGGTTGTCTCGGTAGGCAGCCCAGTGCAGGGCCGTCGCTCCATCCGGTTCTATGGCATTCACGTCCGCACCATTATCGAGCAGTGATCGAACGACCGAAAGGTCTCCCTGCTTGACCGCATCGTGCAATGCCTCAGCTGAACCGCTGACAACACTACCGCCACAAACGACCCAGCCCAGCATCACAAAACGAAGTAACCGTGTCATTCCCGTCGCCCGCACCAATTCGTTAGAGAGTCACAGGTTCAACAACTCGGTCGGCACGGCCCGTGCTGTCAACGAAACTATCCAGATGAACACCCACGTGGTCCAGTAATGTCAGATGCAGATTAGATAACGGAGTGTCACGGTCAAACTTGATATGCCACCCGCCCTTAACCTGTCCAGCGCCACCACGCGCGACCACAATCGGAAGATTGGAATGGTCGTGCACATCAGGGTTCCCCATGCCGCTTCCCAGCATGTAAGTACTGTGGTCCAAAAGCGTGCCATCGCCATCAGGCGTTGCTCGCAGTTGCTCAAGAAAATACGCAAACAATGAAACTTGATACGCATTGATTTTGGCTAGCTTCGCTAGCTTGACTGGGTCATTCACATGGTGAGATACCGGGTGGTGCGGTTCAGGAACCCCGATCTGTGGATAAGTCCGGGTGCTTGCCTCCCGAGCCAATTGGAACGTGATTACCCGTGTCATGTCCGCCTGTAAGGCAAGCACCTGTAAATCAAACATAAGTTTGACGTGTTCCTCCCAAGATTCCGGGATACTAGTCGGTCGGTTGAGGTCGGTCTTCGGAGATTCTTCGGCATGCTGCTCAGCGCGCTGAATCCGCCGTTCCACCTCCCGCACCGTGTCCAAATACTCATTGACACGCACCTTATCACTCATGCCCAATTGACTCTGGAGGCGGGACATATCATCTAGGACCCAGTCCAAAATACTGGCGTTCGTATGTCGCTGCGCTCGCCGTTGTTCAATCGTGCCTCCATCACCAAACAAGCGTTCAAACACCGCGCGCGGATCAGCCTCCGTCGGCAGCGGTGTGGTCGGAGAAGACCACGCCAGGCTGTTTTGATAGACACATGCGTAGCCATTGTCACAATTGCCGACCTGCGCAATCAGATCAGTGCCCAGTTCGAGCGATGGAATTGGCGTCTCCTGTCCAATTTCCTGCGCTGCGATTTGGTCAACAGTCGTTCCCAATTCATAGTCACTGCCTTCCGTCCGCTTAGCGCGCATGCAGCTTAAAAAAGCACAGTTCGAAGAAGCATGGTTGCCCGTCGTATACGCGTTCCTGAGCTCAAGATTCGTAACGACTGTCAAATCATCAAGATACGGTGTGAGTGAAGCTAACGACGGGGAAAGTTCTGTGATGCGTCCCTCGGCTTTCGGAATCCAAGGCACCGGATTCATGCCCATTGGGATGTACACGTATCCAAGACGACGAACAGATCCAGCCACCTGTGCCGCCTTGGCAGACACTGCGGGAATCATCGCATCCAGTAACGGAAGAGCTAGTGTCGAACCTAGCCCTCTCAAAAAGGTTCGTCTGGGCAACGCCATTTTGGTGACGATCATTGTGTCCTCCGCATCTGAAACGGTACGCTCCTGACAATACCAAGTATCAGTGAAGAAAAACGATACTCGGCCTCCTCGACGTCCCGCACAATTGTTCGCACGGCCGAAGCATCCCGATAATCTATGCCACGGCCAAGAGCATAAGTCAGCAGCTTTTCCGTCAGCGTCCCGACAAACAATTCGGGTCTCGATAACACTGCCTCACGCAGTCCGGACACCCCACTGAACGTCAGTCCGCCCGGAAGACTACCGGATGCATCGATCTCGCTCCTACCCTCTCCCAAACTTCGCCACCGTCCAATCGCGTCGAAATTCTCCATCGACAAACCGGCAGGATCCATCAGTTGGTGGCAAGCCGCGCACGTCGGGTTCTCGCGGTGTTGTGCCATACGCTCACGCATCGATAATGGCTGCCCACTAGAGCCACTCTCTGCTAACGGAGGCACATTTGGTGGTGGTGGCGGCGGCGGCATGCCAAGCAAATTTTCTAACACCCATTTGCCGCGAAGCACCGGAGAGGTTCGGGTCGCATACGAAGTAACCGTCAGGATACTTCCATGGCTTAACAGTCCGATTCGTTCACTAGTCGGGTCGAGTTCGACTAACCTGAATTGGTCTCCGTACACATGCGGAAGGCCATAGTGCTTAGCCACACGTTCATTCACAAACGTAAAATCAGCCGACAACAACTGCAACACGCTACTGTCCTGTTCCACGATGTGACCAAAGAACATCTCCGTCTCGCGACGAAATCCTCGGCGCAAGTTCTCGTCAAAATCAGGAAAGGTTCGTAAATTAGGCTTGGCAGCATCTAGATTTCTAAGGTGAAGCCACTGAGACGCAAAGTTCGTACTGAGGGACTCGGCTCTGGGATCTCGCAGCATTCGTAAAACTTGCGCTTCCAGCACCCGTGGATCGCCCAACTCCTCTCGCTCAGCTACAGTCAATAATTCGTCATCGGGCAGACTACTCCACAGAAAAAATGACAGGCGAGTAGCAAGTTCGATATCACTCAACCGATACGCTTCACCCGATGCTAGGCGATGAGGATCCCGCTCTACACGAAACAAGAACTCCGGACTTGCCAAAAGAGCACGAAGAGCCGTTTCGATACCCCCCTCAAAGTCACCCTGTTCATAACCAGCGTCGTAGAAATCTAGTAGCGGATCGATGTCTCGATTGGTGACCGGTCGCCGATAGGCGAGTCGTGCAAGATTTGACACAATCGTTTTTGCACACTCTCGCTCCTGCGCAACCTCATCTGGACGACAGGAAAAAATCCGTGCTCGGCTGGGTGTGCGTCCTGCTCCAGTCGACTCATAGGGTCCCGTAATTGAGACTGAACGTACAGCCGGCTGAACACGGGGATGCCGATTCATATTGAAATGAGCTTGGTAGGGTTGACGCTCAGTTTCGATCAACGCCGAGTTTTTCTTGATAAAACTTGCACCAACCTTGTGCGGTCCAGCCTCCACCAACACTCGAACCACCAACCCCTTATCAACATCCTCATCAGCGTAGTAGTCCCCAAACCGGTTGCGATTCGGAGTAATGGTAAACACGCCAAGTTGTTCGTCATTCAGAGTAATTTCAATGTCATGGGGTTCAGTCAGGCCTTCAACGTTTTCGTTGCGATTTCGTGAGAGCCACACCTGGATGTCGTACTCACCGTCAAGTGGAAACTGGTAGGTAACTGCTGCGCCACCGCGTGTGCCAAAAGAAAGACCGTCAAAATGATTTTCTTGGGTCAGGTCAACTGGAAGAACAACCACATGACTGTCCAAGCCGAGACCAACGGGACCAACTGCTAACCGACTAATTTTTTGGGCCGCCGACAGATACCGTTCCATAAGAAGTGGCGACAAACCTACTGCTCCAACATTATCGAACCCAAAACTAGCATCGTCTCGAGGTAATAGAGCGGTTACGTCGACATCCAATGCCAATAGGTCTCTGATGGCATTGCGATACTCTGTACGAGTGAGTCGCCGGAAAGTATCGGTGCGACCAGGATTCAAATGTTCCACCGCCAAACGATCTAATTCAGTCTCCAAATGCGAGACCATATTGGCGTAGGCATCTTCGTCTGGACGTGGCATTCCAATCGGGGGCATCGCCCTAGCCCGTAACTTCCGAAGTGCCCGTTCCCAGAGTTCAATATCTGTACCAAGATTACTCAGGTCGGCAGTATCCAGCACAACACCACCAACTAGAGCTCGACCGTTATAACACTGAACGCAGTAGGTCCTAATGAAATCTGCTTGGCCACTGGAGGACAGAGTTTCAACCTCTGACTGAACCGCGCCTTGAGCTTCGGCATGGGCAGACGATAGAAACGCCACAAGCAGTCCCGCGGTAACACACGCGAACATACGACCGGCTTTCGTGGTCACATCAACCTCCGGTGTTGGTTACGGAATTATACGATGGTACCCTTCTGATACGAACTGATAATGGCTGAGGCTGTCTAGTGAAAAATAGAACGAGTGATTTGGGAATCGCAATCTCAATATTGATCGCATCAGCAGCGATCTTATTTTCAGCCTGCGGGGCGGCGCCAGAACCCGTCCGAGTTCTTCGGATTCCCGAAGAAGGACGGATGCCCCAGGCGGTAAACGATAAAAATGGCCTCACCCATCTAATGTATTTCCGGGGCGCTATGTCCGGCGGTGACCTTTATTACTCACGCTGGAACGCGGAAGCGCCTACATGGACAGCACCAATCCGAATCAACAGCGAACCTCGAACATCGATCGGAATGGGACCCATGGATGGAGGTGACATCGCGCTTACTGCAGGTAACACGGAGAATTCTCGCCTACACGCCGTATGGTTCCAGAACAACCCATTGAGGCTGTTCTATACGCGGAGTGCCGAGGGCGGGGACAATTTCGAGACACAACGAACACTGGTCGAGATCGAAGACAAAATCATTGAAGCCAGACCCAGCATAACAACTGACGGACGAGACCAGATATTTATAGCGTGGCATGGTGCACCAACTAACAAAACTGACGACGCCAACCGCGCAGTCTTTCTTATGACCTCTCAGGACGGAGGCGAAACCTTTGGACCACCGCGTGTCATCAGTCCCACCGAAGAAGGTGCGTGTGGCTGTTGTAGTCTCGAGCTATTTTTTGACGAGGGGACCGTCTGGGTCTCGTATCGTGGAGCCGAAGACAATGTGGGTCGCGGGCAACGTCTCTTGCGGTCAACTGGTCCGAATCGGATGTTTGCAGACGAATTGATTCAACCTTGGTCTCTCGGTGCATGTCCTGTAACCACGACAACATTCGCAAAGGCGCCGGATAGAGTCCGTGTGGCTTGGGAAACGGCGGGAGAAATCTACTTCGCTGAAGTTAACGACCTAGCTGATGTTGTCTCCCCAGACGGAGAAGCCAAATTCAGGAGAAAAAACGCAACCATCGCCACGAACAACCGCGGTGAGACCCTACTCGCCTGGGGCGATGCGCCGGGATATCGAGCTGGAGGAACGCTGAACTGGCAACTGTTTGACAGTAACAACCGGGCTATCTCGGCGATGGGACCAAACCAAGACACCATCCCAAGTGGAAGCGGTCCGGCCGTCACGGTACAATCCGACGACACGTTTTTACTTTTGTACTAAAAGATTCAACCTAATCAACTGCACGTGTCGGGTTAAAAAAACGCGCGCCCATGCCACGTTCGTGCCGCATTCGTCTCCCAACGACCATCCCTCACGTCGCCAAGACGAGTGAGCGTGTTATCAAACACCGTGGTGTCGAGACTTACTTCGCCGTCAGCCACTAAGGCCAAAAACTCTTCCCTGGCTACACGAGCTATTTCGTCTCCTCGACGAAATAGTACTGGGGCATGGTCTACCAACTCCACACCCAGTTCCTGCTGCAGCGTCTTCATTTGTCTGACCAACGCGTCTACGGAACAACCAGATGGTCCGACCCGTTGCTGATCGACCGCTATAAACAAAAACCGGTCATACCTGATTTCACGTCCTGCCGTAAGAGGCATGTCGTGGGCACCCCATTGAGCAAGAAACCCATCAACACTCGCTAACAATTGCGTTTGTTGATCATTTGAGAGAACACGGTCCGCAGAAAAAATCCAAACACGCGAATCCGCCGGAAGTTGTGCAAAGTCAATTCGTGGCATAGAAGACTAGAATACATCTCGTGGCCCAAGAACTGAAGATCGAGACAATTCGCACGCAAATCACTGGGCGTTATCTTGTACGACCAGCTCGTTGCACCAACCCGGCCCCGATACTCGTTGGCTTCCACGGTTACGGCGAGAATCCGAAGCATCATCTAGACGAACTCTTATCAATTCCGGGCCTAGAGAACTGGATTTTGGTATCAGTCTCTGCCCTCCATCGGTTCTATGAACGAAAAACTGGCACTGTCGTCGGCAGCTGGATGACCTCGGAAGACCGTGAGCACTTGATCTTGGATAACCTGCGATATGTCGACGCCGTAGTTGAGAGTGTATCGAGGACACACTCCACAAACGCAAAAGTCGTCTACAGTGGCTTTTCCCAGGGTAGTGCGATGGCGTACCGCGCGGGTCTGCGAGGAACCACCCCAACAGCCGGGATCATTGTTCTCGCGGGCGATATCCCGCCCGACCTCCAGACCAGCAAAGACGCGACTTGGCCCAAGGTCCTTCTGGGACGCGGAACCGCTGACTCCTGGTATACCGAGGAACAGATGAGCAAAGATGTCACGTTTCTTCGGTCGGTAAGTACATCCGTCGACAGTGTCGTGTTCGACGGCGGCCATGAATGGCACGACGACTTTCGTCAAGCTGCAGCGCAGTTTCTAAAAGCCACCCAGGCCTAATGCCAAAACGGTTCGCAATTGATACAGGCCTGTCTGGGACCGTATCGGGTCTGCATTATCCCGCTAAGAAAAATTGTGCCGACCAGACACTTCTGATTCTGGCGCATGGCGCAGGCACCTCACAAGACAGCGAGTTCATGCGCTGCTTTGCTCTCGGCATGGCGGTCCGCGGCATTGATACAGTCACGTTTGATTTTCTTTACATGGCGCAAGGCCGTCGGGCCCCAGACTCCAAATCGAAACTCGAAGCAACCTACCTGGCGGCAATCAAAGAAACACAGCAGACTTTGCCGTCCATGGCATCCCGTCTTGTCATCGGAGGCAAATCAATGGGTGGACGAATTGCATCTCAAATTGCGGCCGACCCCAGTCTCAAAATGAAGCTAACCGGGTTAGTGTTTTTAGGCTACCCCTTGCATCCTCCTGGCCGCCCCGAACGAAGACGAGATGAGCATCTCGCCTCGATCACAGCTCCCATGCTTTTTGTACAAGGAGGTCGTGACCCGTTCGGGAACAAAGATGAGATGCGACCAGTCGTTGATACCTGCCAACACGGCAGCCTCCATGTTGTTGAGGGCGGAGATCATTCGCTCAAATTGCCGAACAAGATGAACCTTACGCCCGGCGAGGTTTATGATTCCGTTCAAGACGTGATCGGCCGATGGATTGAAACGCTTTAAACAGACTCCTTCAAGTTTACCGCGTCAAGGAATGGCATCATCCCACGTAGACGAGAGCCAACTTCTTCGATCGGATGCGCCTGCTCTGTCTTCCGTGTCGCCATAAACCACTCTCGACCGGTTTTGTCTTCGTCAATCCAATTATTTGCATAAGTGCCGTCTTGAATTTCCGCCAAAATCTTTTTCATCGCCTGTTTGGTTTCCTCAGTCACCACGCGCGGACCGCCCGTGTAATCTCCATGCTCGGCAGTGTCGCTGACCGAGTACCGCATGTAGTTCAATCCACCTCGATAAAACAAATCGACGATCAGTTTCAATTCGTGCATACACTCGAAATAAGCGACCTCAGGTTGATATCCAGCCTCAACAAGCGTCTCGAATCCCGCTTTGACTAGTGCACTTACCCCACCGCAAAGAACCGTCTGCTCTCCAAAGAGATCTGTTTCGGTCTCTTCGGCAAACGTGGTTTGGATGACTCCCGCACGAGTTACACCCAGACCTTTGGCATACGACAACGCTAGCGCCTGGGCACCCCCCGTCGCGTCTTGTTCGACAGCAATCAATGCGGGTGTGCCTCCCCCTTCAAGAAATACCTCGCGCACCCGGTGCCCGGGAGCTTTCGGAGCAATCAGTGTCACATCAACATCTGGAGGAGGCTGGATCGTCTTGAAGCGAATATTAAATCCATGGGCAAACATCAACATTTTCCCGGCGCTCAAATGTGGAGCGACTTGCGTCTGATAAATACCAGCCTGCGTTGTGTCCGGGGTAAGTAACATCACCACGTCCGCCCAAGCTGATGCCTCTGATCCGGACAAAACCGTTAAACCTTCGGCCTCGGCCTTTGATTTCGACCGACTCCCTTCGTGCAACGCAACTCGCACATCGACACCGCTATCTTTTAAATTAAGGGCGTGAGCATGCCCCTGTGAACCGTAGCCAAAGATGGCAACCTTCTTGTTCTGAATCAGTGAGAGGTTTGAAGCATCGTCGTAATAGATCGTGGCCATTGAAGACAGTCCTCATTTTCTAGGTTCCCGCATCCACAACTGGATGCAGTCTCACGTTGTGGGTTAAACGCAGTTCCGTACTATACCGAATAGGAAATGTTCCCGTCGTCTGGGTTTGTTTTCCCAGTGACGCGAGGCGGTTCGGGAGGTTCGACCATAACACTCTGTGCACCACGTACCATACCGACACGACCGGTGCGCACAAGTTCAAGAATTCCATAAGGCTGCAAAACCTCCAGTAAACCGTTAATCTTTGCCTCGGTTCCGGTGGTTTCAATAATCACAGCATCCGGCGCCACATCAACAACACGCGCTCGAAAGGCATCAACCAATTGCATCACATGGCTGCGAACCTCCGGAGTAGCAGTGGCCACTTTAACCATGGCAAGCTCCCTATATACAGAAGCTTCAGCTGTGATGTCGTGAACCCGAAGCACGTTGACAAGCTTGTAGAGATTCGCCTCCAGCCGGCGAGCACCATGGGTATCACTTTCAACCAAAACTGTCATACGTGACACACCTGGTTTTTCAGTGTGGCCAACCGTGAGTGATTCAATATTAAAAGCTCGTCGTCGAAACAATGAAGCCACACGATTCAAAACACCAGGCTTGTCCTCAACGTAGATGACTAGGGTGTGTTTCATGATTACAAATCCAGAAATGACACTGCCGGTCTACTCCCCGGGCTTCCTCAAAAAGTGAATGCCCCGTAAACGTTATCCGTTCTAATCATCGTCCGCAGTCTCAACAATAGGAGCCTCGCTCGGTCGACGAATCATGTCGTGCAAGTCAGCTCCAGCCGGAACCATTGGATACACTGTGTCCTCCTGCTCAACTTTGAAATTAATAACCACAGTGCCTTCACAAGAACGAGCCTCCTCCACTGCCGGAACAACACCGATTCGAGTGTCCACCGTAACTCCTTTAAGTCCGAAGCATTCTGCCAACTTGGCGAAATCTGGACTCAACAAAGGAGTTGCAGCGTACCTACGCTCGTAGAAAAACTCCTGCCATTGACGAACCATTCCAAGATACCCATTATTAATAATTGCAATATTGATTTTGAGTTTCTCTTGGGCGATGGTCGCCAATTCTGCCATGGTCATCTGGAACCCACCATCGCCAGCCACCACCCACACTTCCTTCTCAGGACACGCTAATTTCGCCCCAATGGCCGCCGGTAGTGCAAAGCCCATAGTCCCCAGTCCGCCTGATGTAATCAAAGAACGGGGATGCTCATGGTGGTAGTACTGCGCTTCCCACATCTGGTGCTGTCCAACATCGGTCACAACAACCGCATTTCCTTCAGTAAGCCGCCATATGTCGTTAATAACATGCGCAGCATACAGGTGCCCACTATCGGGAAGATTCTGAATGTCACGCACCGCCACGTCACCCTTCATTTCGTCGATCGCAGACAACCAACTCTTTCGGTTCCCCTTCTCCACATGTGGCACCAAAGACTGCAACACTTCTAACAGATCACCCGCGAGCGCCAAATCAACCTTTACATTCTTATTGAACTCAGCGGGATCAATATCCACATGAATCTTAAGAGCGTTAGGCGCGTAGGTCTTGAGGTTCCCGGTGACCCGGTCATCAAACCGCATTCCTAAAGCCACCAGCAGGTCAGCTTCCTGAATAGCCTGATTCACCCATGCCTCACCGTGCATGCCCATCATTCCTAGATTGAGCGGGTGTAACGCCGGCAACCCGCCAATACCCAACAAAGTCATCGCGACCGGACTTTCCACCTTTTCAGCGAGCTGGCGAACTGCGGTCATTGCACCCGAAAGCAACACACCATGCCCAGCCAGAATTACTGGTCGCTTGGCGCTATTAATTAACTCGGCTGCTCGTTTGTACTCGTCTGCTCTGGGACTGAGATCGGGACGATAACCTGGTAGCTTTACATCACTTGGATCCCATTGCAGCTCCGTCGAGAGTTGCTGAGCATCCTTCGTAATATCCACAAGCACCGGACCGGGCCTTCCACTACGCGCGACATACATTGCCTCGTGAATCGTCGGCGCGATCTCCTCCACATTGGAAACCAGATAGTTATGTTTGGTGATAGGCAACGTGACGCCGGTGACATCAGTCTCCTGGAACGCATCAGTTCCGACCACTTTACTGCCCACCTGCCCAGTGATACATACGAGCGGTGATGAATCCAACATTGCAGTTGCTATCCCCGTCACCATATTGGTCGCACCAGGACCGGAAGTGGCTATCGCTACGCCGACCTTGCCACTAGCACGAGCATATCCATCCGCCATATGTGTCGCACCCTGTTCGTGTCTAACTAAAACATGGCGAATCGGATAGTCCAACAATGCATCATAGGCGGGAAGAATTGCTCCACCCGGGTAGCCAAAAACAGTTGTAACTCCCTCGTTGACGAGCGCCTCCCAAATAATTTGCGCGCCGCTTCTCATTCGTGACATGAATTATTCCCCGACGTCAAAATCTTCCCTATGCAAACGCCATCGCTGTGTCGCCGACATTTAAAAAACTAATTTATGCCTGCGGTTCAGCTGGTAACTGCCCCAGTTGCAGCCGATGACACCAACCGTGCATATTTCCCCATCACCCCAGAATCGTAGCGGTCACTGGGTTGAGTCCAAGCGGCCATCCGTTCGGCCAATTGAGCATCAGTCAGCGCAACATTCAACGTACGACGGTTCAAATCAAACTCTACCGTATCACCTTCTTGAATAGCCGCGATCGGACCTCCACTGGCGGCTTCCGGTGCGACATGACCCGCCATAAGCCCGCGAGTGGCTCCGGAAAACCGTCCATCAGTCAAAAGCGCAACTGACTCTCCAAGACCGGCACCCATAATCGCTGCTGTCACCGCTAACATCTCTCGCATACCGGGTCCGCCCCGCGGTCCTTCGTACCGAATTACCACTACATCTCCGCTTTGAATTCGCCCCTTCTCAACAGCTTCAAATGCTTCCTCTTCGCTATCGAAGACACGAGCAGGGCCCGTATGCTGCATCATGGCATGCCCAGCGACCTTCACGACACAGCCGTCTGGAGCTAGGTTCCCCCTCAACACCACGAGCCCCCCTGTAGTCTTTATCGGATCAAGAACGCTATGGACTACCTTTTGCCCAAGTGTGTCCTCAGAACTAGACGCCTCTTCCCCAACCGTCCGCCCAGTTACCGTAATCTCATCCTCGTGGAGAACCCCCAGTTCTTTGAGTCGATTTGCCACCAGACGAATACCGCCAGCCTGAAAAAGATCAGTCGCAACAAACTGTCCACCTGGCTTTAAATCAGCTATAAGCGGATCATTTCTGTTTATCCTGTCAAAATCGTCCAAGTCGAGTGGGACCCCGGCTTCACGAGCAATCGCCAATAAGTGGAGCACTGCATTGGTTGAACCTCCGGTGACTGCCACTGATGCGATGGCATTTTCAAGCGACTTCCTCGTGACGATTTCACGAGGCTTCAAGTCCTTCTCAACTAGTTCCATGAGCGTCTCTCCCGCCTTCCGAGATACCACGGCCTTTGAAGCATCCATCGCAGGCACTGCGTTCGTACTCATCGGTGAGACACCCAGCAATTCGCACACCGTTGCCATCGTGTTAGCCGTGAACTGGCCACCGCACGCGCCTGGCCCAGGGCAAGCAGTGTCCTCAAGCGCGCATAATTGTGCGTCTGTCATTTGACCAGCGGCATGGGTGCCTACTGCCTCAAACACATCCTGAATCGTGACAGCCTGACCTTCCCAGTGACCTGGTGCAATCGAACCTCCGTAAAGTAGCAACCCTGG
>CAZUZW010000062.1:0-14856 GCA_964624855.1 uncultured Vicinamibacteraceae bacterium | reverse complement strand
GGCACGATGTCCTTATTAAATGTCGGTGTAGTGTGAGCGTCTTGCGCGACCGCTGAGCTAGGTGCGAATAAAAGAAGCGTTGCCGCGGCAACAACGGTTGCACCAAATGTGGCACTTCGCATGTCGATAACCTCCAAGACCCGACTAAGCTTAAGGAGCCCAGACGACCCGTGACATAAGGAAAAATTACTCAGTAAATTTATCCTCTTAAGCTGCAACCTGTCAATCAAGATCTCAAAACTGACTAACAGAACACCATTTAAGATGGTGGAGGCGGCGGGAGTCGAACCCGCGTCCGAAAATACGTCTCCGTAAGACTCTACATGCGTGTCCGCTCTTTACATCTCACCGCCGGTGTCGAAGAGTGGCAGAAATCACCGGTGGCCAGCCCCGATTAATCTCATCATCCCGTGTCGGTGCCACGCGTGATGACCAGCCCACTGTATGGCATCTATCCTCACGCCGTGGGCGTGCACGAGGTAGACGCGCTACTTAATTAAGCAGCGAGTGCAAGCTGCGAGTCCGCAGTTACAGGTTTTTCCATCGGATTAACGAGTCGATGGTGCTCGGCATGCCTCCTACGATTCCGCTATCCCCGTCGAAGCCGTGACGCCCCCACATGAATAAGACAGACGGTCGGACCAATTCCAGGTCCGATGTGCGAATTAACGAGCACAGGCGAGCGATCGTCTGCTCGAACTGCCAACTTCCATTCTAACAGGGACCTCAACCTTAATTCATGGCTGCCATGCATTTATGACAGCGCCAGAACCTTTCCCTGAGGGCGATCACGAGCATTTGTCCATTCAGGCGTATAATCCGCCTGTTTTGGACAGACACGTTATGACCGTACATCAGCTTCCATTCATGGCCCGTTTGACGACCGGACGGCGTCACCATACTCGCCTGCCACTCCTAGCCCTTACCGTCATACTGCAAGCGGTGGCTTGCAGTGGCACGGAGACCGAACCAGCGGAGTCATTCCCGACAAGTTCAGCCCGACTCTATGAAGGCGCGGTCCTGATTTCCGGGACCGATAGCGAACCGATTGACGACTCAGCCTTCCTCGTTGATGACGGTCGTATCATGGCCGTTGGCAGGCGAGGCGAGTTAGGACTCCCGCCGGGCGCCGCAAGTGTGGACCTCTCCGGAAAAACCGTCATGCCGATGCTGGTGTCATATCACGGCCACGTGGGCTACCAGGATGACCTCAGTTATGACGCAGCCAACTACACCAGAGCGACGGTGATCGACCACTTGAACCGCTATGCCTATTACGGTGTTGGCGCAATTGTGTCACTCGGGACGGATGCCGGAGATGTCGTGTTCGAGATTCGCGCTGACCAGGAACGTGATATGTCCGGGAGGGCGCGGTTACTCACCGCCGGCCGCGGTCTGGCGGCGCCTGATGCAGGCCCTGGTGCCGCAGCACTCCGCGCCTCGGCGTACGGTGTCACCACCGAAGAGGAAGCTCGGGACGCCGTGCGGGAACTCGCCGGACGGGGCGTTGACGTTGTGAAGATCTGGGTCGACGACCGGAACGGAAACGTCGAAAAACTTGAACCCGAACTCTATCGCGCGATTATCGATGAAGCCCACGCACGCGACCTGCCGGTCATCGCGCACGTCTACTATGCTGCTGATGCCGCCGACCTCATCGAGGCCGGCGTCGACGGATTCGCCCATTTGGTGCGCGACGAAGAAATGTCTCGCCCGTTGGTTGAGGCCATCGCGAGCAACAATATCCTGGTCATGCCGAACCTGGGCATTTCGGAACGCGGAACACATCAGGAGCCACCTGAATGGCTGGATGACCCGCTGCTCCTCGAAAGTGTTCCAGCGGACGTCATCACCCGCGCGAAGGCATCATTCGAACGCCGCACCAGTGAGCGAGTAGACCAGGCGACCACGTCCTACGCCGCGATGCAGCGTAGCCTCGCCGGCTTGAACGCGGCTGGGGTACAAATTGTGCTCGGAGCGGACTCCGGGGTGCAGGACCATTTCTTCGGCTACACCGAATTGCGTGAACTGGAACTCATGGTGGCCGCGGGTCTGACGCCACAGGAAACGATTCACGCCGCAACGAGCCGACCCGCGGCCCTCCTCGGTCTCGACGACCTTGGACAATTAACCGCTGGGAAACAGGCGACGTTCATCGTGCTCGACGAGAACCCGCTCGATGACATCACCCATATCCGATCAATCACCGATGTCTTCATGAACGGCGAACGTCTGGACCGAGACGCGCTGAGCGCCGAATGGGTCGGTCCGTAGCGCGAAGTCACCAGACCAGAGAGGCACCCTACTCTCCGTTCTCAGTAATACGGTAGAGATGGGTGTCACTTCGAATAAACAAGGAGCCGTCTGACACCGCCAGTGAGGCCAACGTCCTCCCATCAAGTTCATTTCTGACCACTTCCCGAAACACGGTGCCCGGCTCAATGACTGTGGTCAGTCCCTCTTCACTTTGAAAATAGATTCGGCCATCGGCGTAAACCGGAGAAGCCGAGTAATTACCCCACAGTCGGTCGCGCCACCGTCGCCTCCCAGTCTCCACATCAAGACAGGTCACGATCCCGGTGTCGCCGACGACATACAGTTCGTTACCCACCACCAATGGAGACGGGGTATGCGGTGCGCCGCGCCCCAATCGCCACGCGACGTGCGTCGGGGTAACATCGCCACTCCCATCGACGCGAACAGCGAGCAGTGCCGGTTGCTGAAATCCGGTCGTGATGAATACGAGACCATGGTCACGACTAAACACCGGAGCCGGCACATTCGAAAACCCATCAGGGTAGCCCACTCGCCATAGTTCGTTACCGGTGTCGGGGTCCAACGCACTGGTTCGAAACGCCCCAATACTAATGAGCACGTCACGATCGCCAACCGTGATCAATAACGGGGTCGAATACGCTTGAGAAATTGGATTCGGCCGCGGGGCTTGCCACCGGACCTCGCCGGTTTCACTGTCTAGAGCCACCACGAATGCTGTGTCGTACCCATCGCAACTCAGGATCAGGAAATCCTCATACAGGATAGGCGACCCACCGTTGCCATGCTGCGAGTCGTATGGAAACCGGGTCGACCAGACGAGTTCGCCCATCGTCGTCAGACCAGCTGTGCCGTACGCACCAAAATGTACATACACTCGGTCACCGGAGACGACGGGTGTGGGTGACGCAAGACTGTTCTTGAGATTAGGCGCCGCGGTGTCACCAATCAAGAACACTTCCGCGTTGACGACGGGTTCGCCACTGGCCACATCGAAGGCTAGGACACGCAGAGACGTAGTCCGAGTCGCATCATCGGTGACGGCCGCCGTCAGCCAGACGCGCCCACTCGCCACAACGGGCGATGACCAACCATCCCCCTCGACTGCCGTCTTCCATGCCACATTGTGTGACTCGCTCCACTCGAGCGGGAGACCGTGCTCCAACGAGTGTCCCTGTCCAGTGGGACCGCGGAACGCAGGCCAGTCGTCCGCGTACACGACAGGTGCCCAAGTAAGAACAAGAACGAGAAGACCGAGTCGGATCGTCATGAACACTCCCTCCCGATTATAGTGACTTCCCTTCGACCTCCGTGATAGGTTTCGACACGATCTGTAAGCCTAGCGGCAGGAGTAACACCCAGATGTCATCGAGACGACGTTTTTTGAAACGTGTTGTTGGTATGGGCGCCGCGGTAACCGTTGGCCCATGGTCCTCTGCCACACACTCCCAGGAACCTGCCGGCCGCATCGCCGGATTCGACCACGTGGCCGTGCCCATGCGAGACACCGAGCGAATGGTGGCGTTCTATCGTGCACTGGGATTTCACGTCAACGAGGGTGAGGCTATCTGCTCCGTGCACGTCGGTGACCACAAGATCAATTTTCACCGCCCCAGTCTCTGGCAACGGAAGACCTTCGCACTCAAGGCTCCCGGGGCAATGCCACCCTGCGGCGATTTCTGTTTTGTCTGGGAAGGTTCGATGACCGCGCTGCGCCGCACCCTCAACGCAGCGGGAGCCCCCATCATCGAGGGGCCCAGTGAACGCCAAGGCGGCCGAGACGGTGGCCGGGCGACCGGCACGAGTGTCTACGTGCGTGACCCGGACCAAAATCTAGTCGAATTCATCGTCTATTCCTGACCCGCTCGCACGACCGGTCAGGCGGGTCAAGCAGGCGCTGCAACCAGGACATCCTCAACAGGCCGGCCGCTCACCGCGACACCTCGTCCGTTGCCGCAGATGCTGTTCCAGCCAAGTCTCATCCACCCGCGAAACTGTCATCAGATACATCTCGACGAGAAATTCGGTATCCCATTTTTATTGATGGAACTTCCCGACCGGAGGACCAACGAACTGGCCGTGGACACCAGCTTCCTCAAGCGCTTCCCTAAGAGCAGCCCCATGTATCGAATCGCCCACTTCAATGATGCCTTTGGGAAATGTTCAGTGGCGACCACTAGACGTCGTAATGAGGCAGAACTGCATGTCGCTCCCCTGCCCACAATACGGGATAACGCCCGCCTGCTTGCGCCCCGGTTTCATGAGACGACTATAATTCGAACCGATGCACCATTTACGGCGTAGCATGTTCGCGGTTGGACTGAGCTTGACACTGGCGACCGTTGCGCAGCTCGGCTCAATAGCTCAGACATCACCGGCAGCGGCCTGCGAAGCCCTACTCGACCTCCGCAATTTAACGTTAACGTCTGCCCGACTTGTTGACAGTAACACCACGGGGGTGACCTATTGCTATGTCAAGGGCATCCTGTCTCCGGCCATCGGATTCCATACGCAGCTACCGCTGCCGGACCAGTGGAACGGTCGCTACTTGACATGGGGAGACGGTGGCAAAGATGGCGACTTGGATTTTGCCGATGCGCGCGTTGCTGAAGGCTATGCGGTTGCGAACAGTAACACCGGTCACGACAACGGTGTAGAACCTGGCTCGTCGTTTGGATGGCACAACCGGCAGGCTGAAATTGACTTTGGTTATCGAGCGGTGCACCTGACGACCGCAGCGGGCAAAGCACTCACCCGCGCTTACTATGGTGCGGACCCGGAGTACTCCTATTTTGAAGGATGCTCAACGGGTGGTCGGCAAGGGCTGATGGAAGCCCAACGCTACCCAGACGACTTTGACGGTATCGTCGCGGGCGCACCCGTGAACTACTATCAAGCGCTTAATGCCAGTCGGATGTGGTTGATGCAACAAGTGTACGCCAACGACCTTGAAGCTTCTCTCACCATCGACACCACCGGTGACGGCCAGCCCGATAGCGACCGAAAACTGGTAATGCTGGCGGAACAGGTTATGGCTGCCTGTGATGGCGTCGACGGCGTGACTGATGGTGTAATCAACGACCCGACGCGCTGCGACTTCACGCCAGCGCGTGACCTTGCCGACATGATGTGTCTGGATAACGTCAACCGGGACAATTGCTTCACGCACGCACAGTTGGCGCTGATTGAAACACTCTACTCCGGCACCCGTGACAGCGCCGGCACACTCATATATCAAGGCAAGCCGTTCGGATCTGAACGTGGGTGGCGTGCCCGCCTCTTTCCACACCCGAGCAATAACTTTACTCCCGGGAACTTCGGCATTGCGGGTGACCACCTTAACTACATCTTTTACGAAGACGACCCCGGGGTGACCATTCCTGACTTGACGGACGTGTCGATACAACCAAATCGGGCACGGAACCCACCTGAATGGTCTTGGCAGGAATTCGACATCGACGATATGACGAACGGGAAGGCAGACCTGTTGATGTCGATCATGGATGCGTCCGACCCCGACCTGACCAGGTTCCTCATGCGTAATAACGGCAAGTTACTTCTGTATCACGGCTGGAACGATGTGATGACGGTGGCTCCTGCCACGATCGACTACTACGACCAAGTGGTCGAGACAACGTTCGACGGTGATATAGATGCCGCCAAAGAACGGGCACGACTGTTTCTGGCGCCTGGTATGGGACACTGTCGTGGGGATGTCGGTCCGGATAGCTGGGACCGGCTCGCTCCGCTGGTCGAATGGGTCGAGCACGGTCGCGCACCTGATGCGATCATCGCCAGTCATTCCACCAACGGCAGCGTTGACAATGAACGCCCCTTGTGTCCCTATCCCGACCAGGCTGTCTACACTGGGCCGCTCGGAGGAGAAAACAATTCTGAAAATTGGGTTGCGCAGAACTTCAGTTGTCGCAAGCCATAAGGAGACCGTGATGACATTCGTGACGACACTCACTCCCCCTGATCTCTGGAGCCACTTCGACACAATTCTGACGATTCCGCGCGGATCGAAGAATGAGGAGAAAATGCGACAGATGGTCATCCGGGTCGCCACTGAAGCCGGGCTCGAATATGCCGTCGACGCCGCCGGAAATGTTGTCGTGCATAAGCCTGGAACCACCGGCCATGAAACCGCCAAGACCGCTCCATATAAAACGATCATTCTTCAATCTCATTTGGACATGGTCAATGAAAAGAACAGCGACCATTCTCACGATTTTCTGAAAGATCCGATCGTCCCGCAGCGGTCGGGAGAATATCTCACAGCCGATGGCACGACGCTCGGATCGGACAACGGTGTCGGCGTAGCCGCCATGTTGACCATCATGGAATCTACGAGTCTGACACACGGCCCCATTGAGTTTTTATTCACTGTCGACGAGGAAACCGGTCTCACAGGAGCCTCGGAACTTGACGCCACACTGTTGAGTGGTCGAACAATGATCAACCTGGATTCCGAAGAAGAAGGGATTCTTTACGTCGGTTGCGCGGGAGGTGGTGAGAGTCGCCTGACACTCGACACCTCGACCACTACCGCCGACACAACCTCTGTCACACTGGGCATACGACTAACCGGACTCAAGGGCGGCCACTCCGGATGTGACATTCACCTACAACGCGGTAATGCGATCAAGCTTTTAGGTCGACTCCTCTGGAATGCCTATCTCGCTGTACCGTTCTCTCTCGTCCAACTCGACGGCGGAAGTGCGCATAATGCGATCCCGCGCGAAGCCTTTGCGGTAGTAACAGTCGACGCCGACACCAAGAAAGCCTTTCTAGCAACAGTGAAAGCAGAGCAAGCCGCCATTCAGGCTGAATACGCTTCGAGCGATCCCGACATACAGCTAGATATCAACTCAATGAAACCTGTACCCCTTATCTGGAGCCGGTCAACCACCGAAACCGTCTTAGGACTCCTCGCAGCCCTTCCCCATGGGGTAGTCACGATGAGCCACGACATTCCGGATCTCGTCGAAACGAGTATTAATCTCGCAACCGTAAAACAAACCGAAGCTCAAGTCACGGTCAGTCTCAGTAGTCGCTCATCGATCGATTCGGCCCTTGATTCTTTACGCCAGCGAGTCCGTGCCAGCGGCGTGTTGGCAGGAGCGCAAATCGACGAAGACACACCATACCCTGCATGGAAACCGAATCTCGATTCCCATCTCCTTAAAGCCGTTAGCGGGGTGCATACCCGCGAGTTCGGTAGCGCGCCGGAGGTGAAGGCAATTCACGCCGGACTCGAGTGCGGCATTCTCGGAAAAAAGTCTCCTGGCATAGATATGATTTCGTTTGGGCCAGTCATCCAGTTCCCTCATTCTCCCGATGAACGCGTACATATTGATTCAGTTGGACGTTTCTACCGACTCCTAACGGCCACGCTAGAATTCTTAGCCAAGAACCCACGGGCATAGCACCCATCGTGTGCGTTGACGCCAGCGAGCAGAACCGTCCACGGCTGAAGCTTGTGGTAGGATGCCCGCCATGAATCGAGTGTTCGTAATAAAGACGTTGAGCAGTCTCTTGGGTTTGACGTTGACGATAGTCGCTGTAACGCAACAATCGCCGCTACACGCTGAGCAAGAACACGCCGGGTCATATGCTCAGGCAGACATTCAAGTCGGTCTACGTCTCTACAGTGCCACCTGTACCACCTGCCACGGCCCGAATGGCGACCTCGTACCAGGCATCGACCTTCGGGCAGGGGAGTTTGAACGTGCACCGTCGGACCCCCAATTGATGGAACTCATCAAGAACGGCATTCCTGGCACTGCAATGCCACCAGGACAATACAGTGACGCCGAATTAACCGGCCTTGTGGCCTATCTTCGCACCATGGGAGACCTTGACCTCACTGACGCTGCGCTTGGCAATGTGGCACGAGGGCAAGCACTCTACAACGGCAAGGGTGATTGCGCGAGTTGTCACCGGATTGGCCAGAGTGGATCACGGCTCGGACCGGATTTAAGTGACGTTGGCGCCAATCGCACTGCCGCCCTTTTGGAAAACGCTTTGGTCGACCCAACAGGCTCGATGTTTCCGATCAATCGCCCTGTCCGAGTGGTCACCCAAGCCGGTGCACTGTATGAAGGACGTCGGGTCAACGAAGACACCTACACCGTACAATTGATCGACCAAAATGAACGACTACGCTCTTTAGAAAAATCCTCCCTCCGTGAATTTACGGTGATGGACGAATCACCTATGCCCGCCTACGGAACTATGTTTAATTCACAGGAACTATCTGACGTCGTGGCGTACCTGTTGTCGTTACGAGGACTGGAGAACTAGAGGAATGACGCGCCATATCGCAATTGTCACGATCACGGCCCTCCTAGCAATTCCGTCGCTAGTCGACGGCCAGGTCACGTACGAACGGATCCTCAATGCGGCAGACGAGCCGGAAAACTGGTTGACTTACTCCGGCAGCTACGACAGCCAGCGGCACACCGGACTGGACCAGATTACTGCCGATAACGTAACTGACCTTGAATTGAAATGGGTCCATCAAGCGGATTCACTCCAAGCCTTCGAAACAAGTCCTTTGGTTGTAGACGGCATCATGTACCTCACGGAAGCACCCAATACGGTGGTGGCACTCGACGCGAAGCTTGGGCGGGTATTTTGGGTCTACGAGTACACGCCGTCGAACGAATCGCGCCCCTGCTGCGGTGCCGTAAATCGCGGGCTCGGAATCTTGGGCGACACCCTGTTCATGGCGACCCTCGACGCAAACCTGATCGCGATCGACATTTGGTCCGGTAAACCGATTTGGATGAAAGATGTAGCTGACCCGGAATTGGGATATGCAATGACATTGGCCCCGCTTGTCCTAAAAGACAAGGTTGTCGTCGGCGTTGCCGGTGGCGAATACGGCATTCGTGGCTTCATTGCTGCCTTCGATGCCGACACAGGTGACGAGAGTTGGCGTTTCTACACAATTCCGGGACCTGGCGAACCCGGCCATGAAACGTGGGAAGGCGGAGGGGATGCCTGGGAGCATGGTGGTGCCCCCGTGTGGTTAACCGGATCCTATGACCCCGAACTCAACTTGACGTATTGGGGCATCGGCAATCCTGGACCTGACTGGAACCCCGAACAACGTCCCGGTGACAACCTCTACTCTGACTGTGTCGTTGCCCTAGATGCGGACACTGGCGAACTGAAGTGGTATTTCCAGTTTACCCCCAATGACGACTACGACTTCGATGCCGTGCAAATTCCGGTGTTGGTCGACTACACCTCACCAAACGGTCAGACACTCAAACTGATGCTCTGGGGCAATCGAAACGGCTTCTTTTATGTTCTCGATCGAGAGGGTGGGCGGTTCGTTTCAGGGAGCCCATACGTCGACGTCAACTGGGCTGAAGGCCTGGATGACAGTGGCCGACCGGTCGAAACACCACAGCCAGCAGGTTCTCCGACATTTCCTGGGATCTTCGGTGGTACGAATTGGTACTCACCGTCGTATAGCCCCAGTACCGGGTTGTTCTACCTATCCGCCTGGGAAGCATACGGCGCCATTATGGAGCCGGCTGAAGCCGAGTACCAGCCCGGGCGGATTTTTATGGGTGGCCGCACGCGTCCAACCGGAGTCGCTGGTGCCCCTAGACTACCGGGTCTCGGGCGTGGCCACATCAACAACTGGACGGCGGAGGCTGGTCGGGGCGCGGTCAAAGCTATCGACCCGACTACTGGCGAAGAAATGTGGAAATTCGAGATGACCGACGTCACCACCAGCGGTATCCTGACAACGGCTTCGGACCTCCTGTTTACCGGCGGACGCGAAGGCTACTTTCATGCTCTTGACGCAACCAATGGTGAACTGCTCTGGAAAACAACGCTGGGCGGCATGATAGCGAATGGTCCAATCGCATATGGAGTCGACGGCAACCAATTCGTGGCCGTCGCAGCTGGAAATGGCTTGTTCGTATTCGGCTTACGCGACTAGATCGGTAACGCGGCAAACTTCACGAATCACACGAACTTCATTCGTGAGCGCTTCTAAGTGAACGACCGATGCCAATTTATGAATATCAATGCGGCGGGTGCGATACGCAGTTTGAACTGATCGTCCTCAAGAACACCGTCCCCCGCTGCCCGACTTGTCAGAGTGAAGAGCTTCAGCGGGTTCTCTCATCATTCGGCGTGAGCTCAGCGGGCACCCGTCGGTCAAACTTACAGTCGGAAAGACGAAAATCTGCAAAAGTGCAGAGAGACAAACAGCATGCAGAGCACGAATACATGCACAAACACCAACACTGACTAAAGTGTACGGTGAATGTCAGGAGAGTCCATGCCTAACGTTGTTCGACGAATCGCTTTCATCGCCGCGGTCGCGGTGGGCGGCAGTCTTTCAGTCGGCGCCGAACAGGCCACGCAAGCGCAATGGGTCACCGCCTGGAGCACATCCCAGCAGGGACAAGGTAATACTTCCTTGTCCAACGCTACCATTCGGCTGATGGCACGTGTTACAGCGTCAGGCGAAGCAATCCGTATCCGCTTAGACAACAGTTACGGAACCCGTCCGCTCGTCGTAGCGGCGGCGACAGTAGGAGAACCGATGCGTGGTGCAGTACTGAGCCCAGGATCGACTCAACCGATCAGCTTTGATGGGCAAGCTGAAGTCACCATCCCCGTCGGCGGAAGTGTCCAAAGTGACCCCATCCAGATGCCAGTCCTGTCGCAACAGGACCTTGCAATCAGTCTGCACCTGCCGGAAGCCGATATACGACCTAGTCAGCACAACGGTGCGAGAGTCACATCGTATTTCACGACCAACGGTGCGGGCGACCACACAACCGACGAGGCTGGGGAGGCCTTCGTTGGGACAACCACATCCATGTTTTGGCTAAAATCCATCGACGTACTCAGCCCAACCTCTACCGGAACAATCGTTGCGTTTGGCGATTCGATCACAGACGGGTCGTGTTCAACCAACGACGGTCATGATCGCTGGGAAGACTGGGTTGCGGTTCGACTGCATTTAGCGGCGATGGACGGGACACACAAGGCAATCATTAATGAAGGTATTGGCGGTAATACGGTCACTGGGAACGTCAGTCCACCACCTTCCAGCACGCCGGGCACGGACCGTCTGACCCGAGACGCCCTGTCGCACAGTGGGGTCACGCATGTGGTTCTGTTTATGGGCACCAATGACATCCGTCGAGACTCGACCGCCGCGCAGGTCATTGAGGGCACTCAGGAGATCATTGACCGCACACACGCTGCCGGTCTCAAGATTATTGGCGTGACGATCATCCCCCGCCATAATCGGGCGCCTACGGAGAACAACAGCGGCTGGACACCAGCGAAAACGACAACCAGAAATGAAGTAAATGCCTGGATCAGAAACGAAGCGCCGTTTGATGGTGTCATTGATTTTGATCGCATCGTGCAAGACCCGGACGATCCCAATCGGATTCATGCGCCCTTTGATTGTGACGGCATTCATCCCAATCCACGTGGCTACTACGAAATGGGCCTTGCTGTTGGACTCGAGCTATTTGTCGACTAACGAATAATTCTTAGGGGTTCCCATGCACAATATGCGTAGGTCAGTCGCTCTTGCTTCCCTAGCACTTGGTTTCGTAACACTGATTGCTGTGAGTGGTCAGCAGAGCGAACCACTCGATATTCAGCAGGTCAAAAACAACCTCTACATGATCACTGGCCCAGGCGGAAACGTAGGGGTCCGAGTGAGCACTGACGGCGTGGTTCTAGTTGACAACAAGTTCGACCGGAATCACGACGCAATCATGAGCGTGGTCCAAAGTATCACCAGCCAGCCAATCACCTATGTCATTGGCACCCATCACCATGGCGACCACATGGGCGGGAATCCGTCATTTTCGACGCACGCCGATATCATCGGACATCAAAACAACCGTACGAATATGCTGCGTGGGAACCAACCCGCACCACCGAACATCGTCTTTTCAGATGAGACCGCGGTCTTCCTTGGAGGCGTTGAAGTGCGAGCCTATCATTTTGGTCAGGGGCACACGAACGGCGATGCAGTGGTTTACTTTCCAGACCTCCGCACTATTCATGGAGGTGACCTGCTGCATGGAACAGCACCCTTTATCGACTACGCCAATGGTGGCAGTAGCCGGGCCTGGATAACAACACTTGACGCTCTCCTCGAACTCGACTGGGACACGGCGATCCCCGGCCACGGGGCCGTGATGACCCGCAGCGACGTACAAGATTTCCGGAACCAGATGGTCAGTGTGCGTACTCGCATGTCTGAATTAATCGATGGCGGCGTGTCACGAGAGGACGCACCGACTCGTCTGCGAACCAACGAACTCAGCTGGACGGTGGCCGACGAAGGTCTGTTCATGCGGCGAAGTATTCCGGGGTTTTATGATGAAATGTCGGCCGAACGTTGACAGAGCCAAAGCCCATGCTGTGATGACGGTCACCTACTGACACCTCTAGCCTCGCTATAATTTTTCGAGAATGATGTCTGTTCAGAATTTCAAATTTGCTTTCATAGCCTGCATCCTGCCGGGGCTCCTTTTGCAGGCATGTACCCCAAATGCGGACATAGACCCAGTCGAGTCTCAGACAACATCTGGTTCTCCTCAAACCTCGATTGCAACAATCATCGGCCGAGCTCCTGAAGCAGCCGGAGGCACCCGTGCCGTCGTCATCCTTGAACCTCGTGAACCTCGTGATGTTCCCCTCCCGACCGAACCTGTTGAAATGGACCAATTCGGCCGTGATTTTATTCCACGTCTGATTGTTGTGCGTGCAGGCCAGCCGGTCCTATTCAAGAACAGCGAAGATGAACTCCACACCGTTCACGTCCAAGACGGTAAGGGACTGTCCTTATTCAACGTGGCTATGCCCATCCAAGGCGGCGAACACGATCATACTTTTGATGACGCGGGAGACTACGCCGTATCCTGCAACGCGCATCAAGAGATGCACGCAACCATCGTTGTTGTGGAAAGTCCGTACGCGGTTGTGGCCGACCGAGACGGGACATTCACCTTGTCAGAGATGCCGCCTGGGAGTTATGACGTAACGCTCAGACAAGGCAATCAACAACACACACAGCTCGTCGAGATCCTAGCTGGAACAAACGAATTACAACTCGACTTTCCATCCACGAGCTAGCCACTCCGTGTAACCGCACTGTCACATTCCTAGAGCAATCTATCTTTTGTAGTAATCTAGAGAGGTTCAGAGACCACCCTCCATGTCTGGTTTTAAACTGTCCGCAAGATCATTCAATCGACGACAGTTTCTGCGAAGCAGTGCAGCGACCGCAGCATCGACTCTAGCGAGTCCCTTCGGATTTTTGAGTACACAGTTACTCGCAAATCAAACGTTGTGTGGAACACGTGGACCGAGTCCGTATGGCCCCTTGGTTCCTACTCAAGACCAGGCGACGGGCCTCTATCTCATCATGTTACCCGCCGGATTCACATACACAACACTCAGCTGGGCCGGCGATACGTTGGACGATGGCAACTCAGTTCCAACCGGCCACGACGGAATGGCTGTGGTCGACATGCGAGGACAAGGGAGGACTGCCGAGTACCTGCTTATCCGCAACCAAGAAGTCTTCGGCCTGGGGCAACCAATCGCCTCAGGATACAACTACGACAATCAGGGCCCCGGTGGTACTACCGTGCTTCGCATACAAAACGGCAGGTTGTTGGAACACGTCGTGAGTCTCTCAGGAACTAGCGGGAACTGCGCCGGCGGTCCAACGCCGTGGGGCACGTGGCTCACATGCGAAGAAAGAATAATCGTTGGAGATGAACCTCACGGATACGTCTTTGAATCAACACTCTCACGAGTCACAACTCCGACCCCACTCCGGCAGATGGGTCGGTTCAAGCACGAGGCTGTCGCGGTTGACCCGAAAACCGGAGGCGTCTACCTCACGGAAGATAATTCGAGCAACAATACGGCCCCCGCGTCACGCAACCGCATGCGTGGAAATTCCGGATTCTATTACTTCGACCCAGATAACAAACTGGGAGGGCTGGGTTCTCTCAATAACGGCGGGACCCTGTATATGCTCCAAGCTCTTATACCAGGCACTGACACCGTCGTCGAAGACCTACGTAATCCCGAATGTCTATCGGAATATGAGGTTAGGTGGGTCGAGATTACGGAACCAGACGCAGACCCGACAGACATTCTGTCCGGCCCGTATATCGAAGGTCGCACGGGAGGAGCCACTCGGTTTCAACGATTGGAAGGATGCTGGTGGGACTCGCGTGAAGACCGGGTCGTCTTTGTTGACACCGAAGCGGGACCGGTCTCCGCGCAACCAGATCGTAACGACCGCGCCGAAGGTGCCGTCTGGTCCTATGACCCGAGGAGTGCATCCCTGACTAACTTGTTTGTATCACGGGGTGCGGAAGCACTATCCGCCTACGGCTCTGACAACCCCGACAACGTAGCAGTCAGTCCGCAGGGGGGAATCATCTTGTGTGAAGATGGAGGACAAGACGATGGGAATGGACTGGCTCTCCTAGGACTCCTGCCCAATGGGCAGACGTTCGAATTTGCTCGGAACATTGTAGAGATAGACAATGG
>CAZUZW010000061.1:0-15082 GCA_964624855.1 uncultured Vicinamibacteraceae bacterium | reverse complement strand
GATATCTCATCACGCCCACTACAACGGCAGCGAAAGGACGCCCCTATTACAAGCTTCTTGAAGTGACCACACGCCCACCGACGATGACACGATCAGGTTACTATGAGGATGAGTTTGTACGGACCGCCGCAGGGTGGCGTATCAAACATCGAACGATTAAACGTGATGCCACGGGCAACTAGGCAACGCATGCGAAATATTTTTCGATAATCAAGAATGGATTGAAGCATTGGCCGTTAGAATTGGAATTTCAGTATCTGCACCCCAAGCATCTAGGGAGCTTCGAAATGACCGGTAGGCAACTCAACTTTTTTCGCAACAGAGTCATCGCTATCACGGTGCTCTGTCTAACGACATCCACGGCACCTGTGTACATGCAGGAGCCCGGCTCGTTCGTGCCGGTTACCGATGCGATGCTGGAGAACCCAGCTGATGAAGACTGGCTCACCTGGCGGCGAACAACCGATGGTTGGGGTTACAGTCCGTTGGACGAGATCGACCGTCAGAATGTAGGCGAGCTACGCCTGGTCTGGACAAGGGCGCTGGCCGAAGGGCGGCAGGAAGGGACGCCGTTGGTCTATGACGGCGTACTCTATATGCCGCAGTCAGATGACGTGATTGAAGCGATTGATGCCGTCACGGGTGACCTGAAATGGGACTATCGTCGAGACCTGCCGGAGGACGTCTACGACTTCGTCGGTGGGAACGCACGGACCAATCGAAACGTGGCGATTTATGATCGGCTTATCGTCAACACAACGGATGACGACTTTGCCATCGGACTCGATGCCACGACCGGAGAGGTGGTGTGGGAGACAAAGATCTTCGACTACCAGGTGAATCCAGCTGGCCACAGCGCCGGACCAATTATCGCCGACGGCAAAATGATCTCCGGTCGGAGTTGTCGCCCAATGGGAGGGCCGGAAACCTGTGTCGTGATCGCGCACGATGCCCGTACGGGTCAAGAGGTATGGCGTCGTAGCACAGTGGCACTCCCGGGCGAGCCGGGTGATGAGACGTGGGGCGATGTCCCATACGAGCAACGGGTCCATGTCGGCACGTGGATGCCCGCCAGCTACGATCCGGAACTCCGACTCATCTATCAAGGCACGTCGGTGACGTCACCGGCTCCGAAGTTCATGCTGGGGGGAGTGGAGAACACGCACCTGTACCACAATTCGACGCTGGCGTTGGATGTCGATACCGGTGAGATCCGCTGGCACTACCAGCACCTGAACGATCACTGGGACCTCGACCATCCATTTGAGCGGATCCTGGTCGACACCGAGGTCGCACCTGATCCGTCCGAGGTCAGTTGGATCAATCCGAGGCTGCAGCCTGGTGAGGTGCGCAAAGTTCTTACCGGTATTCCTGGGAAGACCGGTGTGGTGTATACGCTCGATCGGGAGACAGGCGAGTTCCTTTGGGCGACGCCGACAGTGACGCAGAATGTAATCAGCGGTATTGACGGTGCGACTGGCGTGGTCTCGGCCAACTCTGAGGTGGGCTTCACTCAGGCCGGACAGCAGGTCTTTGCCTGTCCAACATGGAACGGTGGAAAAGACTGGGAAGCGGGTGCCTACAGCCCTTTGACGAACACCATGTATATGCCGTTACGGAATACGTGTGCGCGGATGATGGCGACTACTGAGTTCGATCGGAGTCGAGACAACGAGCCCAACGAAAGTCGTGCGGATATTTATGCTATCGCGTACCGGCATCAGATTGCACCCGGGACAGACAATGTTGGTACGGTGCGGGCGATCTCCGCTGAGACTGGAGAGACAGAGTGGCTCTACGAGCAACGCGCGGCCACGATGTCCCTGGTGGCGACTGGCGGTGGGTTGCTGTTCGGTGGGGACGTGAATGGGCGGTTCCGCGCGTTTGACCAGGAGACAGGCGACGTACTGTGGGAAATCAACCTCGGTTCGCCGGTTAGCGGCTTCCCGATTAGTTTCGCCGTCGACGGGCGCCAGTATGTGGCGGTTGGTACTGGCGCTGGCGGAACGGCGTCGCACTTTATGGGGCTTACACCAGAACTTCGCCCCAGTTCGGGGAACAACCTGTTCGTGTTCGCACTACCAGACTAAAGGGATAGCCGGGGTGTGCCGCCGAGATCGCGTGCGGAAGCTTACGCCGGATGTTAGGTGGTTACTGACTACTCAAAGCTTCGCGTGCCTGTTGGAGTTCTTCGATTGGTACGTAGTCAAAATCAAAGCCAAAGTGACGGGGCCCGATAGCCTCGATTGCTTGCTCTGTTCTCCACACGGGTGAGGGCGCCTGTCGGCCCACCATGGCGACTTCTATGTCGAGCGGGTAGCCGCCCAAGTAACCAGCCGCGATGGCATCGCCAGTTTCGGGATCCAAGTTGTAAATAAGATCCGGGGACATGACGTCTGGTTCGCCGTCGAGCCACGAAATCATATTCTCATTCTTGACCCACACTTGGTAGGTGTGTCCATCGTATTCATTCGTACCCTTGAGTTCGACATCACTGTAACTAAAACCACGCTCGCCAGTGGGTTCCGATTTCGTGACGATTCCCTGGAAAAGCTTGTAGCCCTGAGTGACGTCTATGAGAGCTTGGATCGGATCTTGATTACGTTCCCGAGCTTCTCGAACAGTCCGCCCTAAAAGGATGGCCTCTGAAACCATGCCATGGATGGTTCCTCGTTTGAGTTCCGCACCGGACATAACGTTCCTGGCCTGTGAAACGCGTCCGCCACTTGCGACTGCAACGCCACGCGCTATGTCTTCATAACGGTAATCGTCAATAGCTTTCTCGAGAATGACTACGTCACCCCAGCTGCTAACGAGCGCAGCCGGCGTTGTGGATAACCCATTGATAAAGGCGACGGATTGTTGAACTTCAGGCTTCGCGCGCCCGGCAGGGCACGCGTCTACGAGTGGAACGCCGATGGATGTTGCCGAGACGAAGGCGGCGAAGGTGGCGGCCCCTGCTTCGTTGCGGATAATTGCGTCAAAATTTGTTCCAAGATAATCACTGAGCGTGTTCATGGCCGTGATCGTGCCGTCCTCGATAGTTGGAAGGTTTTGTCCATTGGTTCGGTCGATGACGTGTTCCCAGGCGCCACCCCCACCGATGCCTCCTGACGCCGCGACAACGGTCCAGTCGTCCGGGAGGTCTTCTGGTGCAATAAGTTGAAATTCTTTGCCTTCAGCGAGAAGTTGATTGGCGCCTTCAATCAGCGCGGCACTGTCACAATTCCGAGTGGCTTGGATACAGGTCCCAACCATAAGATCGTGCACTTCTTGTTGAGTGAGCGTCCGGATTTCAGGCTCCTGCGGGGCTGGAGGTGCTGGCGGTGTGGAGCACGCCGACGCGAACAAAGTCGCAATGACAGTGAAAACTGAACACACAAAAGAGGTTTTTTTAGCCATGGTCTGAGCCTTTATACGCAGTCTTGAGATCTTTTCTATTTCCGAAGGTTATTACCAGTGACATTGCCAGTAATGTGGCACCTGTTTAGGGCTGAAACTCGCGGTCCAGCACATAGAGTTTTACGGTGTCGCGTTTGACGCCATCGGTACTCATCGCTTCAGCCGTTGCTGGAGACTGCAGAACTTCCATAAATGTGTCGAGGTTCGTCGGTTCAAAGCAACAGACCACCGTATTGTCTTCCTGAACAGCGATGCCGACTGGTGTTGTCACCGTTTGGCTTCTAAAGAGGTCGCCATGTGTACGGAAACTCTGCTCCCAGTGAATTGGGTCTTCCACTTCGGCTACAACCACGACTTTCGGCATTTAGTTCTCTCCTGGGCTTGAGTGATGAGCGTGTGACAGTCGTACCGTCCTGAGTTATGGCAGGGTGTAGGTTAATAGTGTAGTCCCTGCGGCTACGGCGACGTACTGCTTTCCGTCGTTTCCCATGTACGTGATCGGATTAGAGCCATTGATTAGTTGCTCCGTCTCGACATTCCAAAGTTCCTGGCCTGTTTTCGTTTCATAGGCGCGAAACCGTCGATCGCTCGCTGCTCCAATAAAGAAACCTCCGCCAGCGGTCGAAGTTGGACCACCTTTTTGAGCATTAGGTGCCCCGGTCTCGACGCCTGGTGGCGCACCCTCAACCGTACCGAACGGAATTTGCCACGCGATCTCTCCTGTGTTCACGTCCACCGCAACCAGTGTTGACCATGGTGGTTGCCAGCACGGCCAGCCGTCGACTTGCATCCGCCCGGCCGGGAGCACGTGCCAATAAATCCGTCTCGACTCTGGAGGTCCCGCAAAGCTGCTACGGTCGGGGGCATCCTCCACCAATGTCAGCTGGCTGATGTGTCCCGTGTCGGCGTAATTGATGATGTAGTAGCCGAGGCTTGGGTCGAACGTCCCGCCGGTGAATGTGGCCCCGCCGCCGGTTGACGGAAAGACGAGTGCGCCCTCTACGGATGGTGGCGTGAACGGGCCACGATTCGGCCCGCCGGCCTCTTCCATCAACAATACACGACAGGCTGCTTCGTGTTCGGGTGTGACCGTCGCGATGTCATCCATCGTAAAACTAATCCGTCCGAAGGGCGGAGGCTTCACGGGGAATGGTTGGGTCGGCGAGTAATACTCGTCAGGTAGGTTGCCTTGGGGGACCGGTCGTTCTTCGATCTCGTAGATCGGCTCACCCGTGACCCGGTTAAAAATGAACAACACTGGATACTTTGTCATGACGCCCACGGCCGGGATTGTCTCGCCGTCTTGCTCGACGTCGAACAGGATGGGCGGCACCGGCATATCGAGGTCCCACAGGTCGTGGTGGACGGCTTGAAAATGCCAGAGTCGTTCTCCGGTTAATGCATCGACGGCCACGATCGAGTTCGAGAAGAGGTTATCGCCAGGACGATCCGTACCGTAGAAATCGTTGTGGGCGGACCCGAGTGGCATGTATAGGATGCCGCGCTCATCGTCGATGGTGAAGAAGGACCACGTGTTGGCTCCACTCACGTTTTGCCAGGAGTCATTTAGCCACGTCTCGTTACCAAATTCGCCCGAGTGGGGCACCGTATGAAATGTCCAGACGAGGTCACCTGTCCGCAGGTCCCACGCACGTACGTCGCCAGCCGGTCCCTTCGATCCGGTTTCATCCGCGTTGTGCACACCGGTAAACACGAGGTGTTTGTAGATGGCAACCCCTGAGGAGATGCCGTAGTGCATGTTTGGAAAACCGTTCATCACGTCGGGTGTCTTCAGGTCGACGTAGCCGTCGTTGCCGAATCTGGCGTTCGGAATTCCGGTCTGGCGGTGCTGGAGCACAACATACCCCAGTCCGGGCCCGATAAGCATTTCCGTGCCGGTGAGGGTTGAGCGAGAACAACTCACCCTCTTCGGTGCCGAATACGATTTGCGGTGCCGTGCCGGTGTCGCCTTCCCAGTACGAAAGTCCTCGCATTGAACCACCTGCGTTCCAGTGCAGTTGATGTTCTGGTGAATTCCATTCGCCGGGCGCCGTGTAGTCCCAGATGACGTTTCCGGTTTCAGGCTCCAAGGCCACCACACGGTAGAACGGGAAGGAGAGGTAGAGAATGCCATCAACCATGAGCGGCGTTGATTGGCTTGGCCGTGATTGCACACCCGCTTTTGTCATTTCAAACCGCCACGCGGGCACCAAGCTTGCGACGTTGTCGGCGTTAATCTGTGTCAACGGCGAGTGGCGTTGGTTTCCTCCGTCTCGACCCCAGGCAGGCCAGTCATTCTGTGCGTGTACCGGCTGTACCGCGAGGCTTACGAAGACAAGCAAACACAGTGAAGATAGGACGGCGCGATGAAGCGTGGTCGGGCTGGTCGTCATGACTTGAGAACTCCTTTTCAGGATGCTAAATCTATGCGGTCCCGCGCAGCAACTCAAGCTCCATTCGTGGTAGTACCGTCTAGCTCATCATCTTTCATTAGACGGAAGAGACTTCTTTTGTTGTCTTTTATGCGAGGTGCGTGAAAGAGGTTGCAAGCGAGACGCCTAGTGTCAGTATAGTTATCGAGAACATCATGAGGAATTAGGAGGACACGATGCGACGAGGGTATCTGATCGGACTCGGGGTAATCGTGGCTGGCGGCATGCTCGGGGCTGCGTCCGCAGAGGCGCAGCACTTGACGGTTGGCGAGACCGTTACTAAGGCACGTACGGAAGACGGTCATTACATTAGCTGGCGCGAGCACATCATTGACGAACCGGCGACCGCCGGGTTTAACCTGAGTGGGAGTGACGGACTCGTGATGGCTGACCTCGACGGCGATGGTTTTGAAGACATTGTTTCGGTTCATGAGTCTGATAGCGAGTATGACTCGAGTGCGGTTGACCCTGACTTTGATGTGGGCGCGGATGGCCATGTTCGTATCGCGTTTGGTTCGGCCGATCCAGATGTTTGGACGAACGTGACGCTAGCGGAGGGAGCCGACGTGTCGGCGGCGGAGGACGCTGCGATTGCTGATGTCAATGGGGATGGCTATCTTGACGTGGTCGTAGCGGCAGAACTCGCACACGTCATTTATCTACAGCATCCGGGGAATGCCCCGCGTACCGAGCCGTGGCCACGGCTGATTTTACCGATCACACAGGGCCGTGGTTCGTATATCCGGGTCTTCTTGGCTGACTTTGACGGCGATGGTACGCCGGAGGTGAGTGCCGCGAACAAGGGAGCGCACCGCATAGGACCGGAGGAGTACGCACGCTCAACGCCAGTTGTTCTGTATCAGCTGAATGGCGACCCACTTAAGGGGGAGAGTTGGACTGAGGTTGAACTTGGGCGCTACAGCGTACCGCAGAACGCGGAACCGGTTGACTTGGACGGAGATGGAGACCTTGACATCGTGGTGGGGACTCGGGGTGAGAACCGGTTGGTGTTTTTTGAGAATATGGGCGGTGACCTCCGCTTTCAGGAGCATGCGATTGGCATCAACGGTGCACAAGCAGCAGGCTTCAACCTTGAGTACGCAGACGTAAACGGTGATGGGCGGCTCGACATCATTGGAGCGGCCACTGGTGGTTTGGCTTGGATTGAGCAACCGGAACACATTGATGATGCGTGGAATGCACATCATATTGGTACGTTTGCTCCCGATAGCATGACCGGCATGGAGATGGCAGACATTAACGGAGACGGTTATCTCGACATCATTGCCGGTAGTTATAGCAGCGGGCCGCGTGAGGGTGACGGTGATGTTTCGGTTGACGACGCGTTGGGGCGCATCGGCTGGTTCGAGCATCCTGGTGACGATGGTACTGCTGACAGGGTCCGACATGATGTTTCGCGGAGGAAGCGCGGGATGTATGAGAAATTCATCGACCGAGATGCCGACGGCGATGGAGATGTCGACTTTTTTGGTACTCGCGGTAACAGTGCACCGTACGACGGAGTCTTTTGGTTGGAGCAGGTGCGGGCAGATGCACCCCGCCCGGCGTTTGAGCGGGCTCGAGAGCAAGATAGTCCCGAGATGCCGCTTCCCTAAATCGTCCCAAGGCCGCGTGTTATTCCGGCAGTGCGAAAACGTAGAGTGCGTTTCCACCTTCCGGGAGGTAGATCTCAGGACTGAGCTGCACGGTCAGGCTTCGCAAAACACCCTGGTTCGAAGCCGGGACGGCGATAAATTGGCGGCCGCCAGCTTCGTAGGTGATCGGGTATCCGTGTGCGCCGGCTCCGAGACGCGTCTCCCACAGGACATCCCCCGTCCGGATATCGAACGCCCGGTAGTACCGGTCGGCATCGCCCGCAAAAACGAGGCCTCCAGCCGTCGTGAGCGTTGATGTCAGGAAGGCGGCCCGGTGCTCTCGGCTCCACAGTTCCTCCATCGTCCGGACGTCGTAGGCCGCTAGTTTTCCCACGTTCCCATTGCTGCCTGGCATCTCCCGTAAATTCCACCGGCCTGCCGTGCCGCCGCCGCCCTCGACAAACTCCACGTCACGACCGGTCAGGTACATGCACGCTTGGTGGAGCGGAATCACGAGCGCACCCGTACCAGGGTGGTAGGCCGATGCCTGCCAGTTGTGTCCACCGAGCAAACTTGGACAGGCCGGCACACGGCTGCCGACGTCAGCGTCACGGATGTCCTGCCGGTACGTGAGTTGTCCGGTGGTTCGATCGATCGACTCGAAGACATCCTGGTAGACGGTTTCTCGGAGTTCGACGAACGCGCCCGTGCGCCGGTCGAGCTTCCAAAGAATCCCGTCCTTTCCGATGGTGAACAGCCATTGTTCACCATCGGCGTCCACGAGGACGCGCTCGTACACGATATCGAGGTCAAGCGTTTCGCCAGGTACATGCTGGAAATACCACTCCACCTGGCCGGTCTGTGGGTTCAACGCCAGTGTCGAGTTGGTGTAGAGCGCATCTTGTCCTGTGGTCATTCCGCGGCTTCGCGCTACCCACGGCTTTGCCTGCGCTGTCCCGATGTAGAACAGATTCAGGTCTGAGTCGTAGCTGCCAGGAATCCACGTGTCGCCACCAGCGCGGAGATAGGGCGGCGTATCACCCCATGACGCGCTATTCGGGTCGCCCGGCAGCGCAATCGTCGACGTGCGCCACAACTCCTCTCCGGTGTCAGGGTCGTGGCCGGTAATGAAGCAGGTCTGGTCCTTGTAGCGATCACATCCGTTGACACCGCTCACGACGACACCATTGGCAACTACCGGCCCACCGTTCTGCGTGAAACCCAGCGTATAGTCCGCCTTTACGGTGCGCCACACCTCAGTTCCCGTCGCTGCGTCGATAGCCACGAGCGCTCCGTCGTGGGTGGCCAAGTAGACCTTGTCGCCGTAGAGCGCGAGCGTGCGCGTCGGCCCCGTCTGCCGGGCGTCGTCCGGAAGTTGGGACCGGTACTCCCAAATAACGTTACCGTTCTGGGCATCGATCGCTTGCACCACATCCCCCGGATTCGCGAGGAACATCACACCGTCATGCACCAGCGGAGTCGTTTGGTTGTTGCCGTCTCTGATCGCCAGCACCCATGCCAGCCGCAGTGCGTCGACGTTGTTGCGTGTCACTTGGTCCAAGGGGCTGTAGCCATGACTGTTGCGCGTCCGTCTCCAGTTCAGCCAGTCCCCGGGTGGTGGGTCCTGTAACAACGCATCGGTAACCGGTGTCAGGGGTTGTTCCACCTCGCGGCTCACGAACCGCGTTGGTCGCCGCCGCGGTGTTTCTCCGGCCCGTGCTGCACGTTGCGCCTCGGCCACGTCTGCCGCATCACCAATCATGACTACTGTGTCGGCTGTGAGCGATGCGTTACCGGGACGGGCGCCATTTTCGGCCAGTATGTACGCGACCAGGTCCAGGTAGACCTGACCACTGAGCGATCCGCCGAGCCCAGGTGGCATTTGGTCGCGCACGTACGCGATCAACTCGTCCGTTGTTTGCCCAGCCCAGCCGTTCAGGAAGTCCACCCCACGGAGCGGTGGGCCTTCTGCACCCTCCAGATTGACCCCGTGGCATTCTCCGCACTCGCGCGCAAACACCGTAAACCCCGCAGAGGCCTGCTCGGCTGTGAAGCCACCGTCCTCCACCTGTTGCTGTGCTGCCGCCCGGACAACACCCAGTCCGGTGGTCATAGTGCCTACCACGATGAAGCCAGCGGCTATCAACCACAGCACCGCGACTGAGTATGGATACGAGCAGTGTCGAGTCATGATAGAGCTAGCCTACTCTTGTAGAGGACTCGTTTCAACGTTGTGCGACCGCTGTGCCAACCAGGTGCAGTCGGCAGAACATTCCGGCGACCTCTTCTTACCCGCCAGTGGAAGAGAGATAATAAAGACGTGCTGAGAAACCCTCTCCGGCTCCTGATGTTCTCGCTTCTGCTGATCGCATTCCTGCCGTTGGTTCTGCTGGGGACGCTTGTTTTCATGATCAGGTTAAAGACTAGGAACCGCGGTATCTCCGGCACGGCCTACGAACCCTTCTTCAATCGGCTGCTTTTTCACCATGCAGGTACTCGAGACGATGCAGCCGCCGTGAGGTTGGCGCCTCATCTGCCTGCGGTGTCGACGACTGTGGTATGGCTGCTTATCGGGACAATGGGACTGGCGGCCAGATTGAGCGGCTATCAAGGATCATTTCTCTCGTATCCGGGCGCGAGACCCTCATCGATGGCATTAGCGATGGTGCATCGCACGGCATTCTTCGACGAGGCGCTCGCAAGCGCCGTCGACCCGACGGGACCACACCCCGCACAGCAGGTCGTCTTCCTCGGCGCCGGCTGGGACACCCGCGCCTATGGTGTGCTGAGAGACCGTCCGGTGCGGGTGTTCGAAGTTGACACCCCAGCGACGCAACGCGCGAAGGTCTTGGCGCTGGATCGCGCCGATATCGACGCGAGTCACGTCACGTTCGTCGAGACCGACTTCGGTCAGACCTCTTGGTTCAATGCGCTACTGGGGCGGGGTTTTGACCCCGATCTCCCAACGTTCATTCTCTGGGAGGGGGTCACGTATTACCTCGATGAGAAGACCGTCCAGACGACGCTTCGGACGGTCTCCGGCCTTGCGGTGGGTAGCCGGATTGCCTTCGACACTTGGAGTCTCGAATACTTTTCTCGGTTCGTAGGTCAATACATGCGCCTCATGATCAAAGGGGTCTACGGCGAGTCTTTTCAGTTCTTCCTGTCCACCGCAGCCCCTGCACGGAAGCAGGCCAGCGATTTCATTGCCTCACAGGGACTGGCACTGGCGGGGTATGAACCCATGGGTGAGGAGCGCGGAAAGTCGGGTCCCGTAGGTGGGCTCACGCTCGCGGAGCGTTCTGGCTGACTGGGGGTGATGTGTTGCCATGCAACGATCTCGTTTGTTGTTATGGGATTGGAGCACTTAACGCGACATTCTCTGAGACGGCGCTTCGTGTGTGCGACTTTCTAATCTAAGGCTTCAAGATCTGGCGCGCTGACAGGATCTGCCGGTCCCTGAAAGATCGCATTGAAAAGCAGTTTGAATGTGCCACGAGTCTGCGTGCGAAATGCCACTTGGCTTCCCATTGTGACGACGGTTCCATCTCCTACTTGTGAGGAGACGACGTTGGCTTGGTTTCGTAACAAGTCGTCCCCCAGTAACCAACCACTCGCCACCATGTCGTCGTCATTTGGATACCGAGAAACTACCTCGCTGTCGATGTCAAAACTTGGGGATAGACGATATGCCTGATCGAATCGGAAGAAGACTGGCCAGTCGTCAGGCATGCCGTAACCGACTGGGTGCTCAGGATTATGTTCTTGTTTAAGCAGCGTCCCAGGCGAGTAAAACACGGAGGTGGGATCGACAACGCGTTCACGGAGTGCCCGTGCGAGTTGTGAGGGGCTACGGAACGCGTCTCGGAGTTGTTGGTCGGCTTCAGTGGCGGTGATTCGCGACTGACGGCGTGTGGTCGATGTCATTAGTCCTGTTCGACGAGCAGGAAGCACCGGTTCAATCGGGAGGTTAAATAGCGAACGTGCTGTTTCGACAGCTGAGCCGAGCGCAACCAGTGTGCCGCCGTCTTCAACAAAACGACGTAATTTCAACCATCCTTCTCGACCGACCCCGTACGCCCAACGCCACGTTTCATCGTGTCGTTCTGGATTTAAGCCTTGCACGATGCTTCTCCGACTCGTGCCAGACGGCAGCACAATGACGTCGTATTTCTCGCTGAGTTCGCCCTCAAAGTCAGTTGATGAAATTACGGTATGGTTAAGTTCGTATTGTTCGAACAGCCAGAGCATCCACCCGCCAGGCATATTATTCGCTGCTCGCCAGAGCCCTACGCGAGTCGAGTCTTGTAGTCGGTGGCCCGCTACGGCGATTGGATTATCAATGCCTTGGACCACCAGTCCTGTTTCAGTGGCTACAGCTTCCAGAATGGATTCTGTTTCCTCGGTCGGTGTAATTAGCCACGAACCAGGGGCATATTCTTGTCCGTTGACCTCGAACCAGTCAGAGGCTCGATAGATTGGGATGTTGGCCGCTTGTAGGCGACTTACTGCGAGGAAGCTGGCATTGGATGACGGCTTGATGACATACGCCCAGTTCGGCCGTGTCGGAAGTGCTTTAAAGACTGGACTGATCGTGTCAAGAAGCTCCAGATCAGCATTAACTGGATTTTCAATCTGGGCCACTTCAACACCCATCAGCAGTCCGAGCGTGTGCGCGGTAACGTCATACGGAGGAATCGGCGGTCCGCCCGGGTAGTAGCGCAGGTCTGGATAAACTTGTTTTTCAAGCATGGTCTTTGCAAACGCACCGTATGGCTGCGCGAGCTGAATAACCCACGACCCTTCCGGGTAACGCACACCATCAGCCTGAAAGGACTGGCGAGACTGGTGGATTTCAACTTCTCCGAAGTGAAGGATTTCAAGGAGCTCATAGGTGGCAAAGGGGTCGCGTTGATTCGCGGAAATCACGAACGCATGCGGTGCCTCATTGCGTGTGACCCAATCACGGTGAACGCGATAATAATTTTCAAGCCACTGCGTTCGGTACTTGGCCATATTTTCTAAGGCTGCAAAGACAGCGATCGTTCCGTATTCGACGATGTCCTGAAGACGCCAAACGGAGGAATCATAGGGAACGGGGAAGTTCCATCGTGTTTCCTGCGGGCCGAGTGGTTGACTGGGGCCGTTTGGATTGACATACGGAGCCGCGAGGTTCGCACTGGCAATCTCGGTCAGAATCCGTGGTTGACCATGGTAGAGCATGTATTGGCGAGCTGGCGTCCACAGGTCGTACTGGTCGTTGTACACGACGCCTTTCTTGCCATCACTGATGAGTGCAGATGCCATAGCCATGCCGATCTGAGCTTGGCCTTCGATCAAGATCGGATGGATGTTCGGGTCGTATGGGTCTCGAAACGGTGGCACGAAAATACGGGCACCGCGGCTACCCATCTGATGCATGTCATGAGTGACTTGAGGTTTATAGTCACGATGAATATCAATGGCTAGTCGTGTTTCTTTTTGGGTAAACATGAACCAGTCACGGTTATCGTCGTGGCCGGTATACCGATGGTAGAGATCAGGATAAACACGGTTGTAACGAGTGTCTTTGGTGTCGTACCAGTGATCAATAACTCGTATCTGACCATCTGGATTTTGTGATGGGACTAGTAAGACGACGGCGTTATCGAGAATTTCATTGATTTCGGAAGACTCTTCGGTCGCGAGGCGATGAGCGATATTGATAATGGCTTGTCCGTTGCCGACCTCTGTTGAATGGATTGTGGCGTAGAGAAAATAGAAAGGGACACCCTCCCGTGCCAGTGCGCCAGCATCTTCTTCAGACAAATCCCGTGGGTCAGCCAGGCGGTGATTAATTTCAATTAATCGATCAAGTCGGTCAAGATTTTCTTTGGAGCTAATGGTGACGAGAACATAGGGATGACCATCAGTGGTGGTACCTCGTGGAATATAGGCGAGGCGTTCAGTTTGCGATTCAAGATGCCTCAAATATTCGAGTACGCGCGGGTACCTGGCGAGCTCACCATCTGTTCCGATCTCGAACCCGAAGAATTCCGTGGGGGTTTGTACGGTCTGTGCCTGCGCAGACGGTGTGCCAAAGACACCTGCCAGGATTAGTACGACCGAGAGTGTCCGAACGGCTCGATTCAATAATTGCATATCGCCACAGCGGGATTTCCCCTGTTTGTTCAGACCGGCAGGATAGCACGCTCAGGCATCTGACTATTTATACCTAACAAAACGTTCATGTTTTGGTCACCGGACGTTCATCTGGTGTCCGTTACTGTGGTTTCAGATATGCGGTTACCGCATGAGGAGGTATCTACGATATGAAACTTGCACAAGGTGTGTTGTGGCTACGAACAACGGGCGTGGTGTTGGTGGTTCTGTGTATCTGGCAACTCAGTTCTTTCCCGGTGTCAGCCATGGAATCGACTTCATTGGCTGATGTTATCGAAAGGGTGAAACCAGTTGTGGTCAATATTTCAGTTGGTGGTGGAAATGCTGCGCCGGCCGTGGCAGCCCCCGAACGGTTTTTTGACGGCGACCAGTCATTTGAAGACTTTTTCCGTAAGTTTTTCCGTCGGCAGTCATTTGTTTCGATTGAGGATGACCGGCCGGGCACGAGAGCAGTGGGTTCAGGCTTTATTGTTGATCCATCAGGGCTGGTTGTGACAAACAACCATGTGGTTGCCGGCGCGACTGATGTCATCGTTACGCTTAACGATGGCACTCAACTTTCAGCAGAGGTCGTTGGGTTTGATCAGAAAACTGATTTGTCTTTGCTGCAGGTCGACACCGACCACCAATTGCCTTCTGCCATTTTTGGTGATTCTGATCGGACGCGTGTCGGGGATCGGGTGTTTGCTGTTGGAAATCCGTTCGGGCTTCAAGGGACAGTGACCACCGGTATCGTGTCGGCGCGGGGCCGGGATATTCAGTCCGGGCCATTCGATGACTTTCTGCAGATTGATGCGCCAATCAATCAGGGTAATTCTGGAGGCCCCCTTTTTGACGTTACAGGCAAGGTCATCGGCGTGAATACCGCAATTTTCTCTCCTAATGGTGGCAATGTGGGAATCGGGTTTGCCATACCTTCCGGGCAAGCGAGACCTGTTATTGAACAACTACGTGCGCAGGGGTATGTCGATAGGGGTTGGCTTGGGGTGCAGATCCAATCGCTCGATGAGGATATTGCTGTCGGACTAGGTTTAGAGGGCATGGTTGGTGCGTTGGTGACCGACGTGCTTGTTGACAGTCCAGCGGAAGTCGCTGGAATCGAATCAGGAGACGTGGTCACGACGTTTGATGATCGCCCTATTAAAAATATTCGTGATTTGACGTTGGCGGTAGCGTCGTCGGGTTCTGAGCAAGCTGTTGAGCTGGGTGTTCAACGTGGAGCAGAGTTCAAAAATATCACCGTTTGGTTGGGTAACAGTCCAGGGAACGAAGCATTACTTGGAAGCCGTGAAAAAGTGGCGAAGGGTCCGGATAATACGCTCGGGTTGTCATTGGCTCTATTGCCAGCTGAGGTGCGGCGACGTTTCGAAATCGATAACACCACGACCGGTGTGTTGGTGATTGGGACCGGAGGTGTTAGTCCTGGTCTGTCCCGCGGAGATGTCATTCTTCGAGTTGGCACCGAACCAGTTACGAACCCATCGGATGTCA
>CAZUZW010000060.1:10845-15246 GCA_964624855.1 uncultured Vicinamibacteraceae bacterium | reverse complement strand
CTTGGCCGTAAATACTTTCCATCTCTGTCATAAGGCCAGCCAACTCGCTCTGCATCGTTGTTTCACTAGGCGCGACTGCTGCCAATGACGTCTTAAGTAAAGTCAGTTTTCTTTCAAGATTGGGCGGCAGGATCAGTTCATTGAATTGAGCCGCGTCTGCCGCCAGCTCTGTCGTAGCGGCCATTACCTTAGCGTTAGCTGAGGCTGCTAAAAGATTGGTATCCTCAGTGATGAAGTTATTCTGGACCCATGCAGCACGACCAGCATCGATCCAAAGTGCAAGCAAACGAGATTCAGCGTTCTCAATAAAGCTTTCGGCATCTTCAACTGAAGGATAAGCACTTTGTTCCGAGCAGGACACGACGCCTATGACGGCAACGAGCGCGGATAAAAACGCCTTCAACTGTCGGCGTCTGCGACTATCAGACATTAATGCGCTCCGCTGATTAGCATCACCGGTGGCTCAAAAAACTATCCTCAACAAAACAGGTTGATCGTGGTTCCACTACTGCAGCCACTGGGCAACAAGTGAATTCTTTCGCACAATAGTCTCATCACGATCAGAACCAGTGGAGACAAGGCCAACGGGAGCACCACTGACCTCTTCGATGTAAGCAATGTAATTGCGAGCCGCTACGGGCAGATCCTCAAATCGAGTAACACCAGCGGTCGGATGACTCCATCCTGGCAATGTCTCATAAACAGGTTCACACTGCTCCAAAGTAGTGACGTCACTCGGAAACTCTGAAATCGAACCACCAGGATGACGATATTCCTTGCAGACCTTTATCTCCGACAACCCGTCCAGTACATCCAACTTGGTCAATGCCAGATTCTGAAACCCATTAATACGCACGGCGTATTTCGCCACAACCGCATCGTACCATCCACAACGACGAGGCCGTCCGGTTGAAGCACCAAACTCCTGACCACTATCTCGAAGTGAATCGCCGGCATCGCCTAGAAGCTCAGTCGGAAATGGGCCCTCACCAACCCTAGTCGTATACGCCTTCAAAATGCCAAGCACCCCATCAACAGCTTGCGCACCCACGCCCAGTCCTGTGAATACACCTCCGATTGTCCCGTTAGATGCACTCACGAAGGGATACGTACCGTGATCAACATCGAGCATTGTTCCTTGGGCGCCCTCATACAAAACTCTACCACCAGACCGCGCGACTCCATCAAGATAAACAGACACGTCCGTGACGAGTGGCTGAAGCCTTCTCCATGCCTCAATCACCTGCTTATGTGTAACCTGCCAATCAAGTGGCTCACCGCCAACAATCCGATTCCTAGCGGCGACATTGTCTCGAATTAACAGGGCTAACACATCCTCTGGACCATGGTCCCTTAAGTCCCGTATACGCACGCCTCGCCGACCGTATTTATCTTCGTAACTCGGACCAATTCCCCGCGAAGTCGTACCAATTTGGCGGTCCTTCCGATTCGCCTCAGATACCGCCTCGATCTCTCTATGGTAGGGCAAGATCAGATGGGCTCGATCACTGATTAATAACCTGCGTTGAGTACTGATTCCCGCATCGCTCAGTGTTTCCAACTCGCTAAAAAGAGCCACTGGATCGATCACCACACCGTTACCAATAACGCACGTGACATCAGCATGAAGAATGCCTGACGGCACCAAGTGCAGCACAAACTTTTGTCCACCTACGAAGACTGTATGCCCAGCGTTGTGGCCTCCTTGGTACCGGGCAACTACAGAAAACGAGGGCGTTAGCAAATCAACAATCTTGCCCTTACCTTCATCGCCCCACTGTCCGCCGATCACTGCAATATTCATGTGATTATTTTTTCATCCAAAAGCAAACGTCGCATAATACCAGAACGCTGAACACGACCAAACGACGTTAACTTTTTTAGACGGATTCCGTTCAAAGATGTCAAGCATGTTCTTTGCAAAAAAGATCTTCTTCGCTTATGCGATTTCGAATTGACAACATGACAAGCCTTCCATATCTTCTATATTCTTCGCGTCAGTAGAATCGCGGATTTGCAATTAATAGCAATCGAAAAAAGTCTTCGCATCGATCAACAAAAGGACAAACGTGATCTTAAAGCGGCCGGTCATTGAACGAAGAATTCTGTCCGCCCTCAATGCGACCCCATCACGAATTCCTGTACTACTCGGCGGCTGTGGAAGTGGCCGCACTTCGCTACTTTTACGAGTAGCCGAGATTCTTGGCGAAGATAGCAGCCAATACCTTGATATCGAGCGAGCAGCATCCACCCCCGAGGGCTTTTGCTCATCAGTAACAAGAGAATCCCCTTACCGACTTGTACCGACTAACGAAGGGATTCATCCCGACGAACTGGGTCGAGATGCCAGGAGTGCCTTCGCCAGATTGTTACGTTTCCTAGACCAAGCTCAATCTTCAGACGGCCACGTGCCTGTGTTTTTGATCGATGAACTTCTTGAACTACGAGCTTTCGAAAGCTTTCCTGGCCTTCGCCGCATTCAACGTGAAGTAATCGAGGCTTTGGAAACAAGTCCGAATCGATTCGTAGTGAGCACCCGGTATACCAACCGCGCCCATCGACTGCTCCGTGACGTTGGAGAGCGTTTCGAAGTAATACATGTCCCTCCGCTTTCAGCGGCAGAAGTGTCAGAGCTACTGTTGGATTACGGAATTGGCCAAGACGAAGCCGAACGGCTCGACCTTGGCAGAATCGTTCACGTTCTCACAGACGGTCGGCCGAGCTACGTCGAAACACTCTCTCAAGCTCTGCGATCAATGGATGGAGCGAGTAGTGGCGATCCCGTCAGCGCCTTATCATCCCAACTCGCCGTTGGCTCACATCTGACTCTTCTATGTCGGTTCTCATACGAACTCAGACTTCACCGAGCGAGGGGTTACGGCGCACTAAAGGCTATTCTGCACGTCCTCTCTGAAGAAGAGCCCTTAACACTCACCGAAATTGCCCAGCGTCTTGGGCGGACTCCAGGTTCAACCAAGGATTATCTGACGTGGCTACAAGATGTCGACCTGATTACGGTTCGACAGAAGCGATATTCATTTACTGACCCACTCTTGAGGCTATGGGTTCGCCTGCATTGTTGCCCAGAAGTACCGGATGAAATAGACCTTTCCCGCGAGGTTCAGGAATATGCAGTCACACGACTGCCTCTTATGGATTCGCCAACGACTGAAGGCTCGGTAAAATCTAACGACAAAACAGCCGACGAAAACCAAGAAACGACCGACGACCGGGATTGGAGCCTCATCGAAATCGATTAGCGCGTTCACGTAGTTCGCCAAGTGCACGCTCGGCCGCTTGTTGTTCTGCCTCTTTCTTACTCCTGCCCTGACCTCTACTAATTCGCTCGTCACCGACCTTGACGGCCACATTAAACACTTTTTCATGGTCCGGGCCATCCTCACCAGTGAGGATGTATGTTGGTGCCGCCCGTTTCTTCTCTTGAAGCCATACCTGTAACGCTGATTTATGATCGATTAACACCATATTTGCGATCCGACCAGCACGAGCCTCTTCCATTAATTCCCGAAATTGTCGTTCAATAAATGTGTCCGCCTCAGCGATGCCACCATCAAGATAAATAGCCGCGACCACGGCCTCAAAGGCGTCTTCAACAAGCGACGACTTCCGGCGCCCCCCACTCTTCTCTTCGCCACGGCCAAGGTATAAATAGCTACCAAGCTCAAGTTTTCTCCCAAGGGCAGTTAAGGTGGAACCAGACACCAATAACGCCTTAGCCTTCGACTTTTCCCCTTCGTCCCAATCTGGAAATTCTCGAAACAGACGATCTGAGATTACAAAACCTATTACAGCATCACCCAAGAACTCGAGAGATTCGTTATCAGCCACACCCCCAGTCACATCTTCCTCCGCTCGCGACCGGTGCGTTAGAGCGTGCTCGAGTAAACCTTTGTCCTTGAAGTTATAGCCAAGATTTGATTCAAGTTCTTGAAATTCGTCGCGCAGTCCACCCGCCTCATTCGCTAGCTCATTCTTATAGCCAGTTATGACTCGATGAGCTTCACTCACCTGGTCAGACCGGACACATAACCGGACGTGGCCAAGGCCATCAATCTGCAGTGGCAATACAGTCTCGACGTTGCGCGGCTCAACAAGAGCATCAATTCCGTGACTCTCCAGCAGAGCCCGTACAATGCTTGCTTCTATCGCAGAAGTCGCTTCAAAGACGACCGGCAAATCTTTCGAGTCAGCCATTGAGATTAAAATACCAATCGGCGACTAACCAGCCACCCGTGCACGCCATAGAATATGTAGTGACCTCAGTCGAAGAGCCATGACAGATCTGCGAAAAATAAGACTGTTTCGAACTCCATGACCAAGATTCTCTTCACCATATCGTACACTTACCAGTAGCCGGGCTTCGCCGAGCCTACACATTTC